>NZ_JAURXB010000232.1 GCF_030654605.1 Bradyrhizobium sp. | reverse complement strand
CCGACCAGTCGGGCTCGCGGCACTGGATCGCGTGGTGCATCAGGTCGCCGGCGACCACCGCGCGCTGGCCGCGGGAAAAGATATTGACGCAGCAATGGCAGGGCGAGTGGCCCGGCGTCGGGGTCAGCGTGATGGTGTCGTCGAGCGCGTAGTCGTCGTCGACCAGCAGCGCCTGGCCGGCTTCGACGACGGGCAAGCAGTTGTCGCGGAACACGGTGCCGGGCGGATTGGCGCCGCGGGCGTGCTCCGCCTCCCAGGCCGCGTATTCCTTTTTGTGGAACACGTATTTCGCGTTCGGGAAGGTCGGCACCCACCGGCCGTCGCGCAGCACCGTGTTCCAACCGGTATGGTCGATGTGCAGATGGGTGCAGAACACATAGTCCACGCTTTCGTAACTGACGCCGAGCGCGAACAGTTCGTTGCGCCAGCGTTCCTTGCCGGGGAAATCGAACGGCGGCGGATGGCCCTTGTCCTCGCCGGTGCAGGTGTCGACCAGGATGGTATGGCGCGGGGTGCGAACGACAAATGTCTGGTAGGTGATGACCATCAGTCCAAGTGCGGCGTCGTAGACCTCCGGCTCCATGCTCGCGAGATGATGTTTGAAGACGGCATCGTCATAGGCCGGGAAAAAATCCTGCGGCCGCCGCCACGGGCCTTCGCGCTCGATCACAGCATCAATGGTGATGTCGCCGATCCTGATCTGCTTCATCGCTTCGGCTCCGTCGCGATTTGTTCCAGCAGTGCCATCAGCGCGTCCGGCGCGGTGACGTTCGGCGAATGGCTGGCGTCGATCTCGTGATAGCGCCAGGCCGGATCGTTCTTCGTCATTTTTGCAAACTGCCCGAACGTGTCCGCCGGCGTGATCCGGGTGGCGTAAATGTAGCTGCGCGGCAAAGTGAGCGAGCCGCCCTGCAATCCGAGCGCGGTCTCGAAGCATTTGATCGGCATATGCACGCGGCGCGTGCTCAGCCATTCCTGGTCGGCCGGCGACGTATCCGGCGGCGTCGGGTTCGGCGGCATCCGCCACTCGCCGCTGTCCTTGAGTTCCTGCATGCGCGGCCGCGCCACCTCGTTGAGATCGAGCAGCGACTGGCCGTCAGCCGGCACGAAGGCGTCGACATAGATCAGCTGCGTGACGCGGTCGCGGGCGCGGTCGGCGACGCCGGTGGCGACCATGCCGCCATAGCTGTGGCCGACCAGCACGATGTCGCGCAGGTCCTCGTATTCGATGACGTTGAGGACGTCCTCGATGTGGGTTTCGAGATCGATCGACGGATTGGCCAGATGCGCGCGCTCGCCGAGGCCGGTGTAGGTCGGCGTCACCAGCCGGTGCCCGGCCGCCGCCATCAGCGGGTGCATCTTCTTCCAGGCCCAGCCGGCCGACCAGGCGCCGTGGCAGACGAGAAAGGTCTTGGGGGACGGAGCGTTCATCGGGCGTTTCCATTTGTGAGTTGCTGTTGGGCC
>NZ_JAURXB010000131.1 GCF_030654605.1 Bradyrhizobium sp. | reverse complement strand
CGCTGGCATAGGCCTGCTTGGTCTGGTCCGCGAGCGCAGTCCTGGCATCGGGCGAAAGCGCCTTCGTCAATATTTCCGTGGGGCCTGATGCTTCGGTCAGGCATGCGGCCAGCACATCCGGATCCGCGATGTCGCGCTGCTGTTGCCATAATGCGTCAAAAACCAGGTTTCGGAACGCTTCATGGCGCTCCGGCTCCAGCAATGACGCGACGCAAAGCGCGGGAACCGAATCCTGTCGCGCAGGCTTCGGCGAGCGCAATGGCGCGCCATAAAATGTGACGCTGCGCCTGATCGACCCTAGTCACCCGGCAACGCCGAGCAACGTTTTCACCTTCATCACCGCGCTGTCCGGCGTCGTCAGCACCGGCCGGCCCGTCGCCGCTGCGACCAGTTCCGCCGCCGGCGCCATGCTGTATTGCGCCAGCGCGATCAAGTCGCAGTCGCGCAGATCGCGTGAGGCTTCCACCACCAGCCGGTCATGTTCGGCGCGGTCGCCGCGATCCAGCGCCGCCAGCGCGCCTTCCACCAGTTTCGGTACGATCTCTACAGAAGCGGGAAATTCCGGCGGCATCGACACCAGCGTCGGCGCGAAGGTCGAGAGCAGGCCGATCCAGCCACCCTTGGCGACAGCCTGCTCGATCATCGCGGCATTGGGCTTGAGCACCGGCATCGGCGCATGCGCGCGCGCCACCGCCTCGATGCAGGGGCCGAAGGCCGAGCAGGTGAACAGGATGGCGTCGGCGCCGGTCGAGGCTGCATAGCGTCCGAGCGACAGGAAGCGCTCCGTCATCGCATCGGTGAGGCGGCCGTCCCGCGCCAGATCCGCCGACAGGCTGTCGTCGAGCAGATTCATCAGGCTGGCGTCCGGCCACAGTTTTGCGAACGAGGTCTCGATCGGCACGATCGAATGCTTCAGGGCGTGGATCAGGGCGATGCGCATGCGGCTGACTTTCGCTTACGGTGTCGGCTCGCGGCCGTCGAGCCATCTGGCGAAAACGATCGTCTGCGCTTCGGCGTAGCCGATCGACTGGTAAAACGCCCCCGCCGCCGCGTTTTCGCGCCTGACCATCAGTTGCATCTTGGCGATGCCGGTCTGGCGCAGCCAGTCTTCGGCTGCAGCCATGATGGCACGGCCATGGCCCTTGCCGCGATGCTCGGGATCGGTGGCGACGTAATAGACCCAGCCGCGATGGCCGTCATGTCCGACCATCGCGGTGGCGACGATCGCGCCGCCGTCACGCCCGACCAGCACGGTCGCGTTCGTTCCCTTGCGGGCCAGCGCGATGTCGGCGGCGGGATCGTTCCAGGGCCGCGTCAGGCCGCAGCGCTGCCATAGTGCCACGACATCGGCAGCGTCGGCGTCCTCGATCGGCGCGATGGCGAGCGCGGCGACCGGCTTTGGCGGGGGAGCGTTCACAGCACCTTGCCGGGATTCATGATGCCGAGCGGATCGAGCATCGCCTTGATGCCGCGCATCAGCTCGATCGCGACCTTGTCCTTGACCTCGGGCAGTTCGTCGCGCTTGAGCACGCCGATGCCGTGCTCGGCGGAGATCGAGCCGCCCATCCGCAGCACGATCTCGAACACCACGGCGTTGACCTCGTGCCAGCGGGCCATGAAATCAGCGGTGTCGCCGCCAATGGGCTGGCTGACATTGTAATGGATGTTGCCGTCGCCGAGATGGCCGAACGGCACCGGGCGCGAACCCGGGATCAGTTTCACCACGGCGGCATTGGCCGCTTCGATGAAGTCGGGGACGGCTGCGACCGGCACCGAAATATCGTGCTTGATCGAGCCGCCTTCGGGCTTCTGCGCCGCCGACATCTCGTCGCGCAGCTTCCAGAACGCCGCCCGCTGGCCGAGATTCGCCGCGATCACGGCGTCATCGACGATGCCGTCCTCAAATCCCTTTGCCAAAATCGCCTCCAGCGTGGCGCGGGCGTCGTCGCGCGGCGACGACAGCTCCATCAGCACGTACCAGGGATATTTGTTTTCCAGGGGATGGCGGATGTCGATGCCGTGGCGCACGCTGAAATCGACGGCGATGTCGGCCAATAATTCAAAGCTGGTCAGCGTGCCGGCGGCCTCGTTCTGCGAGATCGACAGCAGCTTCAGCGCCGCATCCGGCGATTGCAGGCCGACAAAGGCGGTTTCCACCGCGCGCGGCTTCGGAAACAGTTTCAGGGTCGCCGCGGTGACGATGCCCAGCGTGCCTTCGGCGCCGATGAACAGGTTGCGCAGATCGTAGCCGGTGTTGTCCTTCTTCAGCTTCGACAGCCCGTTCAGAATGCGGCCGTCGGCCAGCACCACTTCGAGCCCGAGCGCCATCTCGCGCGCCACGCCATAGGCCAGCGCCGTGGTGCCGCCGGCGTTGGTGGAGAGGTTGCCGCCGATAGTGCAGCTTCCCTCGGCGCCGAGCGACAGCGGAAACAGCCGGTCGACCTCGGCTGCGCGCTGCTGCGCGATCTGCAGCACGACGCCGGCCTCGCAGGTCATGGTGTTGGACTGAATGTCGATGTCGCGGACCTTGTCCATCCGCCGCATCGAGACCACGACCTCGCCATTGTGCGGGGTCTGGCCGCCGACCAGCCCGGTATTGCCGCCTTGCGGCACCAGCGCGATCCGGTGTTCGCTGGCGAGCTTGCAGATCGCGGCGACTTCCGCCGTCGAGCCCGGCCGCAACACCAGCGGCGAGCGCCCGCGAAACAGGTCGCGCTCCTCGGTGACGTAAGGCGCGATATCGGCCGCGTCGGTCACCGCGTATTTGTCGCCGACGATGGCGCGGAACTTCGCGATCAGGTCCGAGGAGAGCGGCGGGGATGCTGCAGGCTGGACGATATTCATTTTGGTCACTTGTTCTTGTCGCTCGTTCTTCTTGCGTGGTCAGTCCCGTCCCACCGCGGCGCGGCGCAGCCGGTCGTTGATGGCTTCGCCGAGCCCGTGATGCGGGATCGGCATGACCGCGATGGCGCGCGCGCCGCTGAGGTCGAGCGTGCGAAGATAACCGAAAAGATTGGCGGCGGCTTCATCGACATTGCTCCGAGCCGACAGATTCATCACCGTGGCCGCAGCGTCGATGCCCGGCATGACCGCGGGACCGAACGCCAGCAGCGCCTCGCCGGGCAGAACCGCTTCGGCATTGAGCCTGACCGGCGTGCGCGGCGCATAATGCGAGGCCAGCATGCCGGGCGCCAGCGGTTGCCCGCTGCCGGCGTCGGGATCATCCGGCGGCGCCACCAGCACGCGGCCGAGCACGCGTTCGATGTCTTCGCGCGGCAGGCCACCCGGCCGGAGCAGCATCGGCGTTTCAAAACAGCCGACAATGGTGGATTCGACGCCGACCGCAACAGGTCCGCCGTCGACGATCAGGTCGATTCGCCCCGCGAGGTCGCCCTGCACATGGGCTGCCGTTGTCGGCGAGACATGCCCCGACAGATTGGCCGATGGCGCCACCACCGGCCCGCCGAACGCCCGCAGGATGGCCAGCGCGGCCGGGTGGGCGGGCACCCGGATCGCGATGGTGTCGAGCCCGGCGGTGGCGAGATCGGCCACGGCGCAATCCCCCGATTTGGGGACCACCAGCGTCAGCGGCCCCGGCCAGAATGCCCGGGCAAGCTCAGTGGCCTGGGCGTCGAACCGGCCGATTCGCAAGGCGGCGGCGAGGTCCCCGACATGGGCGATCAGCGGATTGAAGGCGGGGCGGCCCTTGGCTTGGTAAAGCCGGGCGATCGCAGCGGCGTTGGTGGCGTCCGCGCCGAGGCCATAAACGGTTTCGGTCGGGAACGCGACAAGCCCGCCCGCGGCCAGGCAGCGGCCGGCCTCTGCCACGGCAGCCTCGCCGGCGGGCAAAATCCGCGTTTTCAGGTCCAAATTCACAGGGATAGCGATCCTCAATTCGGCTTCTTGCGGTATGCGAAACCCAAGGCTATAAGCCGCGTTCTTGTCGGAGTGTGGCTCAGCCCGGTAGAGCACTGCGTTCGGGACGCAGGGGTCGCAGGTTCAAATCCTGCCACTCCGACCAAGAAAATCAAGCACTTAGCGATTTCCCGATCTGCGCTCGGTACTCCTACGGTACTCCTACCCCCCTTCGACGGCGTGGCGACAAACGTGATCTGCAAGGCCGCTTCCCCGCGAGCCAGCCGGGCGCAGACCTCTTCGTAGGTCATACCGGCAGTCAAGCCCACCTCTCGGCACCAGCGCTCCCACGCCTCGCGCAGCGCGATCTCGTAACGATTCTCAGCGGGCATCTGCGGCGTCCTTCTGCCACTCGGGGTCGTGGTGACCGTATGTATCGAGGAACGTCTGCAACGTCATCCCCATGAACTGCGCGGCGTCCTCGTTCGCGACGTTCTGGTTCTTCATTAGGTGCGTCGCCCGGCTGTGCCGGAGCGTGTGCGGCGTCACGTCTTCCGGCAACCCGGCTGCATCCCTGGCCGTGCCCCAGGAGCGCCGGAGCTTCGTGACGGGCGCATGATTGAGGTGGACGACATAGTCCGCTTTGCGGCCGTCGATACGCCGCCATAGCTTCAGCCAGAACTTCAGCCGCCTCGGCATCTTGTGCGGAGGTGCCTGCTTCTTCGTGAGCTTCGCGCCCTTCGGCTTGCGGCGCATGAAGTCGCGCTCGAAGTCGAGCAGCGAATAGCGCGTGCCGAGCACCACGCCGCTGCGGCTCCCCGTGTAGAAGCCGAGGATGATGAAGCGCGAGAGGTGCCGCACGAGCCGAACGTGGTTCGATCCTTCGGGCGCGATGTTGTGAGCGACGCGGCGGCTCTGCCATAAGAGCGCTGCGATCTGAGAGCGCGTCAAATCCTTTTCGGCACCGACTACGAGACGAAGTTTCTCGACCATAACAAGGTGAAGTGGTTGTCGAAGCCGCTCAACGGTTCGCCCTGGATGATGCAGCTTCCGATCTACGCCGATGACACAGCGGCTAAGGCCGCTGGCCTAGTAGCCGGTCAGCTATACCGCCGCACGGCTGGCGGCATCGAGCAAGTACAGCCGTAACCGGCAAGGGCCGCGATCTCCAAACCGGGGGTCGCGGCCTTTCTGTCCATTAAATTGACCGTTCTGTGAGGCGCGTGAGATAACAGCACCTTACAGGGCCGAACCGAGGAACAATCCATTGCCTAAGCACAACAGCAGGCGCGAGGCGGTCGTGGCGAAGTTCGCCGAACTGCGCGACATCAACGCCACCGCCAAAGCGCTCTCTATGACACGGGACAACGCCCGCAAGCACCTGAAGCGCGCAGGCATCAACACGTCGGTAGTGTCGGTCGCCGAGGCCGCAGAGACCACCATAGTCACCGCGCCCGAACCGGAGCGGCTCGACATCGTCGAGAAGCATCGCTTCGAGACCAACGAGCGCGCGTTGAAATCGCAAGTCAAGGATTTGACCAAGCGGCTCGCTGCCGCCGAGGACATCCGCGCTGGCGTCCTGGGCCTGACGCTCGATCCGGTCGAACCGATCTGCAAGCCCTTCAGCCCCTCAGTCAAGTCGAAGGCCGAGCACTCGAAGCAGGGCGTCGTGTTGCACCTTTCCGATCTGCACGTCGGCGAAGTCGTCAGCTTGAAAGAGATGATGGGGGTGAACTTCTACAACCGCGAGATCGCGCGGCTCCGCATCGGCCGCTACTTCGAGAAGGCGTCGATCCTGACGACGAGCGCGTGGCCTGCATCTGACGGCGCACCGTACAAGGTCTACATCCTGCTCGGCGGCGATCTGATCTCCGGCCACGGCCTACACCCCGAACTCGCGGAGACCGACGCTGGCACCGCATACGAGCAAGTCAAATGGGCGGCTCAGTTCATCGCGGCTGGCATCCTTCGCCTGCACCTCGAACTGATCGAGCGCTTCGGCTGTCCGGTCGAGATGGAAGTCATCAGCGTTGGCGGCAACCACGGCCGCGCGACGTTCGGCAAGCCGCGCGCCAAGCTCGCGATGTTGCAATCCTGGGATACGCTCGTGGCCGACTTCGTCGAAGCCGGGCTGAAGCAGTACCCCACCATCAAGCACTACCGGCCCGAAGCGTTCGACGCCTACTTCGACATCGTCGGCTGGCCTGCGCTTCTCACGCACGGCGACCGCATGAGCGCAGGCGGCGGCACCGGCTTCATCGGCCCCGCTGCCAACATCGTGAAGGGCCACAAGAAGATCATGCTGACGGAAGCGCAACAGCGCCGTCCCGTTCGCTACATTTTCAGCGGCCACTTCCACACGACGCTGACGACGCCCTGGGGCTTCGCCAACGGCGCGGCCATCGGCGCGAGCGAGTTCGCAAAGTCGATCCGTGCGGACCTCGAACCGGCGCAGCAGAACTTCGCCGTCTTCCACGAACGCTACGGCCTGCTCCGCTGGCTCCCGCTCGTGCTCGGCGTGCCGGACGAGGGCTCGATCTACGAACCGCGTGGCGGCCTGATCCTGCCCGATCTTTCCACGATCTGACGGAGGTTACATGCCCAAGATTGACCGAGAGCTTCTCGGCGTGCCTACGCCTGCGCGCCCGTATCTGAGCGACATCAGTCTGTTCGTCGCATGGCTGATCGCCATGGTCGCGATCTTCGCCGTCGTCTTCGCCCTTGCATCGGACGCCAACGCGCGCCCGCTTAATCGAGGTCACCATGCGCGATCACATGCCACGTATCATCATCATCAGCATGTTCGTCATCATAGTCATCGCGCGCCTGTTGCTGTACGCGCTCGCCGGGCTGAGCCTAGCGCTTTTCAGTCTTTCGGCAGCTTCGGCAGTTCGCTGGTGGAAGCGGCGCGGAGCCAGATCGGCAACGGGGCGATCTACGGCCGAGCGACGTTGTGGTGTGCGCGCTTCGTGAACACGATCCTGGCGCGCGTCGGCCACACGGGCACCGGGTCTGATAGGGCCGCATCGTTCGCCAAGTACGGCACGCGCGTCAGCGGCCCTCAGGTCGGGGCCATCGCGGTGATGTCACGGCGCGGAGGTGGTCATGTCGGCGTGGTCTCGGGGACCGATGCGAAGGGCAACCCTATCGTCATCAGCGGCAACAGCCAGGGGCGCGTCCGTGAGACCGTCTACCCGGCTGGCAGGGTCTACGCCTACGTCCTGCCGAACTGAACGCCTTACAGCCTGACAGACATCAGCCCCCTCTCGGTCGAAAGCCGGGAGGGGGCTTTTATCGTATTCACTGTCGCGTTACAATCCCGACGAACGCTACAATGTCGGCTTGACGACCGATACGCACCGGGATACCGTGCTAGTGTTCATTGTGAGGACAGTAGTGTTTCACTGACGGAACAGGTAGGCGAAGCGAGCGCAATTGTGATACGGGTAGCGTGTGTATAGGGAAGAGGATCATGGCAAAGAGATCAAAATCGTTGGGCGATGACGAACGGCTAAAAGCGTTCGCCAGTCGCTTGAACAGGCTGATGCTGGCCAAGGGCGTGTCAGGAGCGGACCTTGCCCGCGAGGCCAGCAAATTTGTACCCAAGGGCGGCAAGGCCCTCGGCCGACATCTAATCAGCGCGTACTCGCGCGCTGCGAACGAACCTACGGAAGTGAACCTTCAATACATCTCGAAGGCACTCGGCGTGAAGCCTGAAGAGCTTCTGCCGCCGATGCCGGGCGAAGGCGAAAGCCCCCAATACGCCACCGCGACGAGCACTCTCGATGGCAAGACGCGACTCGTGGTGGATGCGGAAGTAGACGCAGAAGTGGCGCTGAAGATACTAGGCATGGTTCGGGGGGCGTTGCCTGGGAAGTCGCGGAGCGCAGCATGAAGACCCGGGCGACTGTCGCAGTGATCTGCATGGCGCTCGCCACCGGCTCAGTCGGTGCGGCATACGGCGTTGCGCCCGCTGTCGCTACGCTCAGCGCGATGGTGTTTGTCCTGGTGATTGCAACGGTCCCCCGCGCCACGCCGTAGGGCAGACAAAATATGACAATGCGTTTACAGAGCGGCGGCCGTGATTGGGCCGCCGCTCTGTTTTGAGTTGCACTACGCTAATCCGTCAATTAGGTTTTCGCCCGCGCCGCCCTTGGTAGGTTGTGAGGAAACGGTGCAAGGAGTGAAACAGCGTTTTGTGTAAATTCGAAAGAGACCACAATGGCCGTAGTATTAGTGCCTTTCCCAAGCGCCAAACCTATCCGCGTTATACCCGAACCTTCGCAGGCAGACCCGCCGACTGATAGGTTCCAAGACCTTCAGCGGACTATCCTAGAACTCGAACACGAGATCGCCGATCAAGCAGAGACCATCCGCGCGCAGGCGACCCGGCTGTACCTACGCCGCACCCTCAAAACCCCGGCGACATGCCGCCCGGGTGCCGTCGTTGCGGTCGTGCTCGCCTTCCTACTAGGGTTGTCGCTTCATCCGCCGCGCCTAGTCGCCCAGGGGGCCGCCATACCGGCCATCGCCGTCGACATCCTTCCGATCTAAAAGAACGCGCTGTCGTCGTAGGCAAAGGGCGTGACGGGCTGATGCTCGTCACCCTCGGCGAACACGACGACATCGCCCGGCGCGATCTCCGCGACCGCACGCGCGTCCCAATGCCGGTGCGTGAAGTCGGGAGGGCCGAACGTCTTAACGGCGTTCAGATAGCGGTCGTCACGGAAGCGGACGAAGTGCAGCATGGACGCCCTCGACATGTTGCAGCGGCAGATCGCGGCGCGCAGCGTGGCCGCAGCACACCTTCTCCGGCTCACTGTGGCACGCCCAGGCCGTGCCGTTCGTCTCGCCCGTACTCGGCAGGCATCCGAGATTGTAGGCCATCTCGGTAGCGGGGCGGCCGAAGTCGAACGGACAGCCCCCGCAGTAACCTTTGCGGATCGTCGTCATCTCAGTCCCCCGCCAGTTGAACCCAATCGCAGACCACGCCGCCGATCCTGAACTCGCAGCGGCCCGGTTCGTGGTCTTCATCGCAGTGGGGGCATTGATGCTTTCGCGTGTCGACGGCCGGGTGGCACGAACACGAGTGGCCATGTCCGGCGCAGGCAGGCGTCACTCCGAACCGGCACTTCATCGGTGATCCTCGCAGACGAACCCGGTGCTGCGGTCGCAACGATCACACGGGGCGGGCTGAGCCCCTGATGCGGCGTGCCCTTTGCCCCACCATTCCATCGCATGGAGGTCGGCCGCCCAGGTCATGGCCTCGAAGATTCTATGTGCCAGATCGCCAGAGGCGACCGGCGAGAGCAGCGGCTTGCCGTGCGCCTCTTTCCATTCCTCGACGATGCGCTGCGCATGGGTGGCCATCGCGGCCGTCTTGTAGGCGTTCAGTTGGTCGGACATCGGCGTTGATTCCTCGTCAATTCGGTGTAAGGTTTGTAACCTGACACGAGCCAATCGTCAACGGCCTTTGGTACTCCTACGGTACTCCAACCCCCTAGTTTTCTGCGTCTGTTCTCGTCGATCTTCGCCGTCGAGCTTAATTATATCAATGATTTAGCAGGGGGTGCATTCGTTCGGGACGCAGGGGTCGCAGGTTCAAATCCTGCCACTCCGACCAAGAAAATCAATCACTTCCAGTAGCTCCGTTTTTTGCAGCCCATGAAATAGCCCAAGAATGGGCTCAGCCCAAGGCTTGTTTCTTGGGCCGCTTCGCGGTGATGCCCTCGACGGCTTCTGCGAGGTGATCGGGATGATGGTGGCCGTAGATGCGCTCAAGCACTTCGACGGTCATGCCCAGATAGCCGGCTGCGGTCCACAAATCGACGCCCTGCTGCATCAGCCAGGTTGCCGCTGTATGGCGTAGCGTGTGCGGTGTGACGTTCTCGATCGAGGTGTCAACCTCGGCGAGTTGCACGACCTTTCGGAACGCCTTCTTTACCGAGAGTACCGGCTTGCCGTTGTATTCAACGAAGTGCTCCTTCGAGATGCCGGTGCGATCCCAGCGCCGCATGTGGGCCAGGAGACGAGCAGGCAGCGGGGCAGGAGGCTGCCGCTTCTTCGTGGCCTTCTTGCCGATGGGCTTGCGATAATAGAGGCCTCGCTCCAGGTCGACATAGGACTTGCCAACCGCCTGGCGCTTGGACGCTGACGCAATGGCTCCTGCACGTGTTCCGGTGTAGCAACCGATCAGGAGGAACCGCGCGACGTGTCGGAGCGGGCGGCGATCGGTGATGACCTTCTGACCTTTGTTGGCGCCGACGCGGATCCCACTGGATCGGGATTGGCAACCTCGGCTGATGGCCCACAAACTTAGTAGTATCGAGGCTTCTCGAAGCGTCGCCTCTCTTTATGAGCCGACGATACTCGAAGGGGTTCCCTGTCACATTCCATTCAAGGTTGAGGTGATAGTAACCTTTCATTAATCAGTTGATTGGTGGTTGAGTTCAAAATGTCGTCTGCCTCGGTTGAGAGTGCGGATTCGGGGCTGGCGTGCCTTGTTCTCCTGCTTCGGTTTTTGGGGATTCCCGCAGATATTGAGCAGCTGCGCCACCGCTCTGGCGGGGCTAGCTATGGCGTCGGTGAGATGCTGCGTTGCGCGAAGGAGCTTGGGCTCAAGGCGCGCGTCGTCAGGAAAGACTGGTCCCAGCTCGAAAAGGCCGCATTACCGGCGATCGCCGAGTACAAGGATGGTTCGTTTTCCATTTTGGCCAAAACTGCCGAAGGCAAGGCGCTGGTGCACGACTCCGTCAGCGGCCGGCCGCAGCTGTTGACGAAGGACGAATTTGAGGCGGCTTGGACCGGCGGCCTTGTGGTGATGACGCGCCGCGCCTCGCTCGGCGAACTCGCCCGCAAGTTCGACATCGGCTGGTTCCTGCAGGCGATGCACAAATACCGCGGCATCCTGACCGAGGTGTTCGTCGCCTCGTTCTTCCTGCAGATCTACGCGCTAATCACACCGCTGTTCTTTCAGGTCGTGATCGACAAGGTGTTGGTGCATCGCGGGCTCACGACGCTCGATGTGCTGATTTTCGGGCTGCTTGCGGTCTCGATATTTGAATCGCTTCTAAGCGCGCTGCGTACCCACATTTTTGCCCACACTACAAACCGGATCGACGTCGAACTCGGCGCGCGGCTCTATCGCCATCTCATGGCGCTGCCGGTCGCTTAGTTTGGCGCGCGTCGGGTGGGAGATTCCGTCGCGCGGGTGCGTGAGCTCGAAAACATCCGCAACTTCCTCACCGGTTCAGCGCTGACGCTGGTGATCGACTTGTTGTTCACCTTCGTCTTCCTCGCGGTGATGTTCTATTATTCGCCGCTCCTGACCTGGATCGTGATCGGCTCGTTTCCGTTCTACATCGCGATCTCTGTCGGCGTGACGCCGCTCTTCCGCACCCGCCTCGACGAGAAATTCAATCGCGGCGCCGAGAACCAGGCCTTTTTGGTCGAAAGCGTCACCGGCGTGGAAACGCTGAAGGCGATGGCGGTCGAGCCGCAGATGCAGCGGCGCTGGGAGGAGCAGCTTGCGGGATACGTCGCCGCAAGCTTCAAGGTGCTTGCGCTCGGCAACTGGGCGAGCCAGGGCGTCCAGCTGGTCAGTAAGGTCGTGACGGTGCTGACGCTGTACTTTGGCGCCCGCCTGGTCATCGACGGTAACCTGACAGTCGGCGAACTGGTCGCCTTCAATATGCTGTCGGGGCGCGTTGCCCAGCCGGTCTTGCGGCTGGCGCAGCTGTGGCAGGATTTCCACCAGGCACGGCTGTCGGTCGCGCGGCTCGGCGACATCCTCAACGCTGTTCCCGAACCGGCCAGCACGCCCGGCCGCGCCGCGCTGCCGGCGATCCGCGGCGCCATCACCTTCGACCACGTCACCTTCCGCTACCGGCTCGACGGGCCGGAGATCCTGCACGCGGTGAACCTGCACGTGCCAGCAGGGCAGGTGGTCGGCATCGTCGGCCCGTCGGGCTCCGGCAAATCGACCCTGACCAAACTGGTGCAACGGCTTTATGTGCCCGAAGGCGGACGCATCCTCGTCGATGGCGTCGACTTATCCGTAGTTGACGTGTCTTGGCTGCGACGCCAGATCGGCGTGGTGCTGCAGGAGAACGTGCTGTTCAATCGCACAATCCGCGACAACATCGCGCTTGCTGACCCGGCCATGACCATGGAGCGCGTGATCGCCGCGGCGCAACTGGCCGGTGCGCATGAATTCATCCTCGAACTGCCGCAGGGCTACGATACCATCGTCGGCGAGCGCGGCGCCACGCTCTCCGGCGGTCAGCGCCAGCGCATCGCCATCGCCCGCGCGTTGGTCACCAATCCCCGCATTCTCATTTTCGACGAGGCGACGTCGGCGCTCGACTATGAGAGCGAACGCATCATCCAGGACAACATGCGCAAGATCGCGCATGGCCGAACCGTGCTGATCATTGCCCATCGGCTGTCGACGGTTCGGCGCGCCGACCGCATCCTGACCCTTGAGCGGGGGCGCCTGGTAGAGGACGGCAGTCACGACGAACTGGTGCGCTGCAACGGGCGCTATGCCAGCCTTCACCGGCTGCAAGCGGGGCTCCATGAAGCCGGCTGACCCAACCACCGCCAAAGTGCTTCCGCTGCGCCGCAGTCGACCCGGTCGCGACGACCTGGAGTTCCTGCCGGCCGCGCTGGAGATCGTCGAGACGCCGGTCTCGCCGCTGCCCCGCGCGATCGCCGCGTCGCTGGTCGGATTCCTGGTGCTCGCGCTGGGCTGGGCCTGCTTCGGCCGCATCGACATCATCGCGACCGCCCAGGGCAAGGTCGTGCCGGCCGGCCGGGTCAAGGTGATCCAGCCGCTGGAAGGCGGGCACCGTTACCGCGATCCAAGTCAATGACGGCGACAAGGTCGTTGCAGGCCAGGTGCTGATCGAGATGGATAGAACGATCAGCATGGCCGATCGCGACCGCGCGCGTTACGACCTGACGCATGCGCGGCTCGATGCGGCGCGCCTCACCGCGCTTCGCGCCGGCATCGAAACCGGCTACGTGCCGGTTGATTTCGCGCCGCCGCCGGAGGCCACCTCCTACGAGGTGACGCGCACCCGCGCGACAATGACCGCCCAAGCCGAACAGCAGATCGCCAAGGTCGCGGCGCTCGATCAGCAGATCGCGCAAAAAATCGCTGAAGCCGACAGCATCGCTGCGGCTATCGACAAGTCCGAGGCGGGGCTGCCATTTCTCGCGGACACCGCGGATATCCGGCAGAAGGCGATGAAGATCGAATACGGTAACCGCATCGCCCATCTCGATGCCCAATTCAGACTCAGCGAACAAAAGCACGAGTTGATCATGCAACGCCGCCGTGGCGTCGAAGCCGAGGCCGCGCGCAAGGCGCTGGAGGCAGGCCGCGATCAGGCCCGCGCCGAATACGCCCGCGGCATCGTCAACGATCTTGCGGAAGCCGAGCAGAAGGCGGCACAGACCGCGCAGGATCTCATCAAGGCCGAAAAGAAGATACAGGATCAGGTGCTGCGCGCGCCGATGGACGGCACCGTGCAGCAGCGTGCCATCCACACCGTCGGCGGCGTGGTGACGCCGGCGCAGGCGCTGATGGTGGTGGTGCCGGCCGATGCCAAGGTCGAGGTCGAGGCAATGGTGCTCAACAACGACATCGGTTTCGTCCATGAAGGTGATTCCGCCGAGATCAAGGTCGATACTTTCAATTTCACCAAGTACGGCCTCCTGCATGGCAAGGTCGTCAGCGTGTCGAAAGATGCCATCATGCGCGACAAGCCACAGGCTCAGGCCGAGGCCCAGCGTCAGTCAGGCCAGACCGCGCGCAGCAGCGAGCCGCCGGGACAGGAACTGCTTTACGCTGCTCGTGTCGCGCTCGACGAAACCAGGATGCAGGTGGAGGATCGCATGGTCGATCTTGCGCCCGGCATGGCGGTGACGGTTGAGATCAAGACTGGACAACGCAGAATCATCGAGTATCTGCTGTCGCCGTTGCTGCGGTATCGGCACGAAGCAATCAGGGAGAGGTGAGTGATGCGCAGAGACGCCATGAACCATCTAAGATCGGGTCATCGAAGAACAAAATCATAGAGCGTTATCATGGTGTCGCTTGCATCATGATATTAAGTAGAAAATTTTTTGAAGTCTGGACATGCCGAAAGCGACCGCCGCAATATTGATATGCTCGTTAGGCTTCGCCGCGTCATCGGCGATGGCGCAGGCGCTGTCCACGCGTGACATTCTTTCTCTCAACAAATTTGGCAAGAAGGTGCCGTCCGGAATGCGGTTGGAATTCGGATTGGCGCGTTCTCCGGGTAACATGAAGGTATCGTTTCAGGCGGCAAGGTCAATTGGCTGATCGATGGGTTTTGTGGCGAGGGTCTGCCAGCCATCGACCTTGCGCATGT
>NZ_JAURXB010000126.1 GCF_030654605.1 Bradyrhizobium sp. | reverse complement strand
GCGCGTGCGAGTTCGTCGCCGGTGGTGTCGTGGGGTGCGAACCGGATCGACGCGTTCGTGCTGGGCAGCGACCGCGCGCTGTATCACAAATGGTGGAACGGCGCGGCCTGGGGCCCGTCGCTCACGGGCTACGAGAACATGGGCGGCGTTTGCACCAGCGTGCCGCAGGCGGTGGCCTGGGGCCCGAACCGGCTCGACGTGTTCGTGACCGGCACCGACAGCGCGCTGTATCACAAATGGTGGAACGGCTCGGCCTGGGGTCCGTCGCTCACCGGCTATGAACGCATGGGCGGCGTCTGCCTGGGCGATCCGCGCGTGGTCTCATGGGGTCCGGACCGGCTCGACGTGTTCGTGGTCGGCACCGACCGGGCGCTGTATCACAAATGGTGGAACGGATCGGCCTGGGGTCCATCGCTCACCGGCTATGAGCGCATGGGCGGCATCTGCCTGGGGCAGCCGGAAGTGGTGGCCTGGGGTCCGAACCGGCTCGACGTGTTCGTGATCGGCACCGACCGGGCGCTGTATCATAAATGGTGGAACGGTTCGGCCTGGGGTCCGTCGCTCACCGGCTATGAACGCCTGGGCGGTGTGTGCATGTCCGCACCGCGGGTGGTGTCCTGGGGGCCGGACCGGCTCGACGTGTTCGTGACCGGCACCGACGGCGCGCTGTATCACAAATGGTGGGACGGCTCGGCGTGGGGTCCGTCGCTCACCGGCTTTGAACGCATGGGCGGCATCTGCGTGGGCGAGCCCGAGGCGGTTGCCTGGGGTCCGAACCGGCTCGACGTGTTCGTGATCGGCACCGACAGCGCGCTGTACCACAAATGGTGGAACGGTTCTGCCTGGGGTCCGTCGCTCACCGGCTACGAGAACATGGGCGGCGTCTGCACGTCGAGGCCTCGTGTCACGGCGTGGGGCCCGAACCGGCTCGATGTGTTCGTGACGGGCACCGACAGCGCGCTGTACCATAAATGGTGGAACGGCTCGGCCTGGGGACCGTCACTCACCGGCTACGAGAACATGGGCGGCGTCATCTCCGCCTTCCGCACCGATGAAGCCGAACTCCGGCGGCACGCCGCATAATGATGTGCGGCGTGCCGTCGTCTTTCCGAACAGGGTTCAGCGCTGCAGCCGCGCCAGCAGGCTCGACGTGTCCCAGCGCTTGCCGCCCATCTTCTCGACTTCCGAATAGAACTGATCGACCAGCGCGGTCACCGGCAGGCTGGCGCCGTTGCGGCGCGATTCCGCGAGACAGATCGACAGATCCTTGCGCATCCATTCCACGGCAAAACCGAAATCGAACTTGCCGTCATTCATGGTCTTGTAGCGGTTCTCCATCTGCCAGGATTGCGCGGCGCCCTTCGAGATGGTGTCGATCACGGCCTGGACGTCGAGCCCGGCCTTCTTGGCAAAATGAATGCCTTCCGAAAGGCCCTGGACCAGCCCGGCGATGCAGATCTGGTTGACCATCTTGGTCAGTTGCCCGGAGCCGGCGGGTCCGAGCAGCTTGCACATCCGCGCATAGGCCGCGATCACGGGCTCGGCGCCGGCATAGGCGTCGGCGGTACCGCCGCACATCACCGTCAACACGCCGTTTTCCGCACCGGCCTGGCCGCCGGACACCGGTGCGTCGATGAACTTGAAGCCCGCCTTGGTGGCGGCGGCATCGAGCTCGCGCGCGACTTCAGCTGAAGCGGTGGTATGATCGACGAAGGTGGCACCCTTTTTCACGCCCGCGAACGCGCCATCGGCGCCGATCGTGACGGCGCGCAGGTCGTTGTCGTTGCCGACGCAGCACATCACGAAATCCTGGCCCTCGGCGGCGGCCTTCGGCGTCGCAGCCGTCTTGCCGCCGAATTTCTCGGCCCATGCCTTGGCCTTGGCCGGCGTCCGGTTGAAGACCGTCACCTCATGGCCGCCCTTGGCCACCAGATGTCCTGCCATGGGGAAACCCATGACGCCGAGACCGAGAAAAGCGACTTTAGCCATGTGAGCAACCTTGGGGTTTTGCCGGCATTGGATGCGCCGGACGGTGTTCTGGAGAGCGAGGAGGGGCCTTGAACAGGTCTCCTTTGGGATGCGGAAGGCGCACAATAACCCCTGCAGCATGGAGGGCAACGGCTGCGTTTGCCGTGTGGGCCGGGTTTTGTGCTAGGATTGGCCTTCCAAATAATGGCCTTGCAGACAAGGCTACAAAAAACGGGAGTGTATCGCATGGGCATGAGCGTGGGTGTGCTGGATCATTTCAACATCCGGACCCGGAAACTCGACGACACGGTCCGGTTCTACGAGGACATTCTGGGCCTCGAAAAAGGCCCCCGGCCGGACTTCGCCTTCCCCGGGGCGTGGATGTACAGCGAGGGCAAGGCGGTGGTGCATCTGGTCGATATTTCCCGGACCGAGGAGCCGCAAAAGCCTGATTCCGGCGTGGTCCATCACGTTGCCTTCGTCAGCCGGGGATTTGCCGACATGCAGCAGCGGCTGGAATCCAGGAGGTTCAAATACGAGGCCCGGCAGGTTCCGGGCGGCGAGCTCTGGCAGATCTTCGTCGATGACCCTAACGGCGTCATGATCGAATTGAACTATGAGGCCGCCAAGGAGCAGGGCGTGGCAGCGGCCCCGGTCGAGACCCGGGAAGACATGGCGGCGAGGTAGCCTTTCGGGCCGGACCGCTCTATGGGTCGCATTCGAAAGTGACGTGGCGCTTCGGGCGAAACGGACTCCGTTTCGCGCCGGGAGATTGCGCCAGAACAACGAATCGAGCCCGGCTCTGAGCCAATCAGGACCGACAAGGCTCAAGGAGATGCGACGTGAGCGTGACGCAGCAACAGGTTCTGAAGGCACTGGCCGGGGTGAAGTCGCCCGATGGCGTCGCCTTGACCGACGCCAATGTGCTGTCGGCGGTCACCGTGAACGACGGCAAGGTGTTTTTCTCGATCAATGTCGATGCCGCGCAGGCCCGCGCCTGGGAAAGCGTCCGGGCTGCGACCGAGGCCGCGGTACGCGCCATCCCCGGCGTCACCACCGCCATGATCGCGCTGACCGCCGAACGCAAACCCGGCTCCCCGTCGGCAGCGCCGGCTCCGCATCGCCATTCGCACGGCGTGCAGCCGGTCTCGGCGCATCGCCCGCCGCAGAGTCCCGCCTCGCCGATGTCGAAGCAGTCGGAGATACCGGGCATTGCCGCTGTGATCGCGGTGGCCTCCGGCAAGGGCGGAGTCGGTAAATCCACCACGGCACTCAATCTGGCTCTGGGCCTGCGCGATCTCGGTTTGCGGGTTGGTCTGCTCGATGCCGATATCTATGGGCCGTCGGTGCCGCGGCTGACCGGCATTCACGAGAAACCGCAGCTGGACGACAACAGGAAGATGATTCCGATTCAGCGTTTCGGCCTCGCCATCATGTCGATCGGTTTTCTGGTCGAGGAGGAGACCGCGATGATCTGGCGCGGGCCGATGGTGATGTCGGCGATCACCCAGATGCTGCGCGACGTCGCCTGGGGAACCCTCGATATTCTCGTGGTCGACATGCCGCCCGGCACCGGCGACGCGCAACTCACGCTGGCGCAGAATGTGCCGCTGCGGGGCGCGGTGATCATCTCGACGCCGCAGGATCTTTCGCTGATCGATGCGCGGCGGGGGCTGGCGATGTTCAAGAAGGTCAACGTGCCGGTGCTCGGCATCGTCGAGAACATGAGCTATTTCCAGTGTCCGGAATGCGGCACGCGATCGGATATTTTCGGGCACGGCGGCGCACGGCTGGAGGCGGAACGGCTGGGCGTGCCGTTCCTCGGTGAAATCCCGCTGCACATGTCGATTCGCGCCACCTCGGATTCGGGAACTCCGGTGGTCGACAGCGAGCCCGACGGACCCCATGCGGCGATCTATCGCGCGATCGGCGCCAAGGTCCGCGACCAGCTCCAGGGCGTTATCGCTGCCGCTTGAGCCCGATTGTCGCGTGAATATGCGACTTTCGTTTATTCGGTGCAGTCATGCCGTTGTCGTGTATTCCGAACGCAAATTTCCGTGTTAAAGCGCCCCCGCCAGAGTGCCTTACGGCAGACGCAAATACCGCTTCGCCGAATTTGCGCTCCAGGAAATCTGGGAAGAAATGCCCCAACTAGGAGAAGGCTGAATGAAGCGTCGTGATTTTTTGAAAGTTTCCG
>NZ_JAURXB010000231.1 GCF_030654605.1 Bradyrhizobium sp. | reverse complement strand
CAGGTCGCGATCATCGCGGCGGTTTCGCTGGCCATCCTCGCGGTGCTCTGGAAAGACCTGATGGTGACGTTCTTCGACGAGAACCACGCCCGCAGCATCGGGCTCAACACCAAGGCGCTGAAGATCGTGTTCTTCACGCTGCTGAGCGCCTGCACGGTGGCGGCGCTGCAGACCGTCGGCGCCTGCCTCGTCATCGCCATGGTGGTGACCCCTGGCGCCACAGCCTATCTGCTCACCGATCGCTTCGGCCGGCTGATCCTGATCAGCGTCGCGCTCGGCATGGTCACCAGCTTCGCCGGCGCCTACATCAGTTTCTTCCTCGATGGCGCCACCGGCGGCGTGATTGTCTCGCTGCAGACGCTGTTGTTTCTCGCGGCGTTCTATTTCGCGCCCAAGCATGGCGTGATCGCCGCGCGCCGCCGGCGTCTCGCCGTCGTGGAGGCGGAAGCACGATGATCGTGATCGAATGGATATCAGGACCGCTGGCCTATCCGTTCATGCAGCGGGCGCTGCTGGTGTCGGTGATGGTGGCGGCGGTCTGCGCGGTGCTGTCCTGCTATCTCGTGCTCAAGGGCTGGTCGCTGATGGGCGACGCGATCTCGCATGCCGTGCTGCCGGGCATCGTGCTCGCCCATGTGCTGAGCCTGCCGCTGGCGCTCGGCGCTTTCGCGGCCGGCCTGTCCTGCGCGCTGCTGACCGGTTACCTCAAGGAGAACAGCCGCGTGAAGGAGGACACGGTGATGGGGATCGTGTTCTCGGGCATGTTCGGGCTCGGGCTGGTGATCTTCACCAAGGTGGATACCGACCAGCATCTCAATCACATCCTGTTCGGCAATGTGCTGGGCGTGACCGCGCGGGACCTGATCGAAACCGCCATCGTGGCCGGCGGCACGCTGCTGGTCGTGCTGGTCAAGCGGCGCGATCTCCTGCTCTATTGCTTCGATCCCAACCACGCCCGTTCGATCGGCCTGCCGGTGCGGGTGATGCATTATGGCCTGCTGGTGCTGCTGTCGCTCACCATCGTCGCCTCGCTGAAGGCGGTCGGCATCATTCTGGTCATCGCCATGCTGATCGCGCCGGGCGCCACGGCCTATCTCCTGACCGACAGTTTCGAGCGGATGCTGGTGATCGCGACCGCTACCGCCATCGTGTCGGCGGCGGCAGGCACCATCGTCAGCTTCCATATCGACGGGGCGACCGGCGCCTGCATCGTGCTGACCCAGGCCGTGTTCTTCGTCCTGGCATTTCTGTTCGCGCCGAAACGCGGCATCTGGATGCGAACGCGGCATGTGGCGGCGCCGCTGCCGGAGGTGGACAGCTAAACCTGGAATCACAAAGAGGTGTTGCAGCCCATCCTTCGAGACGGCCACTTCGTGGCCTCCTCAGGATGAGGTCTAACTTGTTGAAACACAACGAACCTCATGCTGAGGAGCGAGCAGCGCGAGCGTCTCGAAGCATGGGCAGCGAGCGACGCCCGCCATTGACTCCGCGCACTCGATGCGGTGAACTTCATGCAATCGCATCCAAATCGAGATCTGTGAGCAGGACAGGGTACGCGCCATGATCGACCTTTATTACTGGACCACGCCGAACGGCCACAAGATCACGATGTTCCTCGAAGAGACCGGGCTGAAATACAAGGTATTCCCGGTCCAGATCGGCAAGGGCGAACAGTTCAAGCCGGAGTTCCTGGCGATCTCGCCGAACAACCGCATCCCCGCGATGGTCGATCACGAGCCGAAGGGCGGGGGCAAGCCGATCTCGATCTTTGAATCCGGCGCGATGCTGCTCTATCTCGCCGAGAAGACCGGCAAGTTCCTGCCGGCCGATTTTTACGGCCGCTACGACGCGATCCAGTGGACGTTCTGGCAGATGGGCGGGCTCGGGCCGATGGCCGGGCAGAACCACCATTTCCGCAACTACGCCGTGGAAAAAATCAAATACGCCATCGACCGCTATGTGAACGAGACCAACCGGCTCTATGGCGTGCTCAACAAGCGGCTGGCCGACCGCGAATTCATCGCCGGCGAATACTCGATCGCCGATATGGCGAGCTATCCCTGGATCGTGCCCTACAAGAACCAGGACCAGAACATCGACGATTTTCCGCATCTGAAGCGCTGGCTCGAGACCATCCGCGAGCGGCCGGCCACGGTGCGCGCCTACGCCATGGCCAAGGAGATCAATCCGAATTTCGGCCAGCCGGTGAACCGCACCGAGGAAGAGCGCCGGGTGCTGTTCGGCCAGACCGCGGCGGTGGTGAGATAGCGCAAAGCCGTCACCGGCCGCTGTAGACCGGCGGCCGCCGCGCGATCCAGGCGGCGAGGCCTTCGCCGAGGTCGCGGCTCGGCGCCATGCGGGCGAATTGCTCGCTCTCGACCTGCAACCCCTCGGCAATGCCCATATTCAAGCCGCGGGTCACGGCGGTGATGATGCCGCCGATGGCCAGCGGCGAATGGCGCACGATGTGCGCCGCGAGGTCGTGGGCGGCCGGCAACAACTCGTCGTGCGGAACGACCCTGTTGACCAGCCCGATTTCCAGGGCCCGCGACGGCGCGAACGGCTCGCCGGTGAGCAACAGCTCGAGCGCACGCTTTCGACCCGCCAGCCGCGGCAGCCGCTGGGTGCCACCGAAGGTCGGCGGCATGGCAAGAGCGATCTCCGGCTTGGCGAAGCGCGCTCTGTCGCTGGCGATGGCCAGGTGCACGGCCTCGGTGATCTCGCAGCCGCCGCCGAACGCGATGCCGTTGATCGCGGCGATCACGGGCTTCCTGAAGGCTTCGAGCCGCGCCGTCATTCCCTGGCCGCGCCGCACGAAGTCGCGGACCGCCGTATCGGTGCCGCGACGAACGCTCGAGGAAAATTCATGGATGTCGGCCCCGGCGGAAAAGGCACGGTCGCCGGCGCCGGTCAGAATGACCGCGCGCACATCGGTATCGCCCTCGATGCGGTCGAGCAGCGCCATCAGGCGGTCGATCAGTTCGTAATTCAATGCGTTGAGCTTGTCAGGCCGGTTCAGCGTGACAAGGGCGATCCCGTCACTGACGTCGAGCAGCACTACCTCGGACATGTTCCGTCTCCCAAAATCCATGGGCTCACCCTATGAGTCTCGGGTCGTTGAGTATATTCACTGGACGGTATACATACGGGGGATGGCCAGACCTGCTACCGATACCCGTGAACGCATCATCGCCGCGGCGAGCAAGCTGTTTTACAGCGATGGCATAAGGGGCGTCAGCGTCGACGCGGTGGCGGCCAGGGCCGGGCTCACCAAGCGTACGCTCTATTATCACTTCCGGAGCAAGGACGACCTCGTGGCGGCCTATCTGGCCGCCCGCGATCAGCCCAATCTCGCGCTGTTTCAGCGCTGGTTCGCCGAGACCGAAGGCGGATTGCCGGACAAGGTCGAGGCCATCTTTCGCAACCTCGCCCGCTCGGCGCGGCATCCGAAATGGAAGGGCTGCGGTTTCCTGCGCACGTCCGCCGAACTCGCCAACATGCCCGGCCATCCCGCGATCAAGATCGGCGCCGCGCACAAGAAGAAATTCGAAAACTGGCTGCGCGTGACCTTCGAAGCCGGGGGGATCGGTGAGGGACTGCTGCTGGCCCGGCAGATCCTGCTGCTACTGGACGGATCATTCGCCGTCGTTCTGCTGCATCGCGATCCCTCCTACATGGAGACAGCCGGTGAAGCCGCCCGTTCCCTGACGGCGGCTGCACTGCCCGCGCGACGGAGGCGCGCCGTCGCCGGTGCAGCCAGCGCGAGATCCTGACGCCGTCACCCCTTCGGAAACCCCACCGTCTGCGACAGCAGCACCTGATGGTCGTGGCCGAGCCCCAGTGCGT
>NZ_JAURXB010000112.1 GCF_030654605.1 Bradyrhizobium sp. | reverse complement strand
AGAGCAGCGCGAACGCGAGGGTGGTGACCGCAAGCCAGCGCCACAGCCTGATTCGCGCCAGCCCGAACGCCGCCGCGGTGACGATGGCCAGATAGATATAGAGCGCCCAGAAATCCGGCTTTTCGGAAGAGACCAGAACCGGCGTGGCGAAGGCGGCGGCGATGCCGAGGCCGGCCAGCGCCGGCCCGTGCAGCAGCGCCGCGGCGAGCGTGCCGAGCGCCACCAGGCCGAGCAGAACGAAAGCGGTGGCGGGCACCAGAAATTCGTACAGCGCATAGGCGGCGTACACCGTGGCGAATGCCACCGCGGTCCCGGCGGCGGTGAGGATGGCCGGTATATTGGCGATCGGCAGCGCCTCGATCGCCGAGATGCTTTCCTTGCGCCGGGTCCATTCGCCCGCTGCCAGCAGCGCCAGCGCGAACAGGCCGCCCAGCATGGTGCGCACGCCGGGGCCGAGCAGCCCGGCCTCGATCGAATAGCGCACCATGAAGAAGCCGCCGAGCGCCAGCGTCAGGCCGCCGACCCAGACCACCCAGCGGGTGCCGATGCGCTCCTCGAAACCGGGTTCGGCTGGCGGAAGCGGGGGCGGCGCGGACGCGGGGATTTCCGCTTCGGGCTGCCGCGCCGGTTCGGGTTGAATCGCAGGCGCCTCTGCTTCGGTGGTTTCAGTCCGGGCTTGGGCTGCCGCCGTTGGCGAAACCCAGGTTTCATTGGCGGGCAAAGGTGGCGGCGCCACTGAAGTCGCGGCTGCGGGCGAAGCCTGCGTTTCCAACAAATCCAGCCGCGCGCGCAGTACGGCGATCTGATCGAAGGCCTTGCGGGCGACGATGAGCCCGACGATGGCAACCGCCAGTGAAAAAAAGTCGATCGGCAAATCGAACATCCAGCCTCCAGGCGATCGCCCGGCGTCGGGGCCTACCGCATCAAAAAATCTTCAGCGTCTTCCGCGCACGCGCAGACCCGGAGCCGGTCGCTCCTGCAATACTTCACGACGGAAACGATACAGCGCAGCGGGCCGCCCACCGGTCTGTGTCGACATCATGCCGGTCGGTTCAACCAGCGCTCCGGCTTCCACCAGCCGGCGGAAATTCTGCTTGTGCAGATGCCGCCCCGAGATCGCTTCCACGGTCCGCTGCAGTTCAGTAAGTGTGAATTCGGGCGGCAAAAGTTCAAATACCACCGGACGATATTTCAGCTTGGCGCGCAGCCGGGCGATCGCGGTGGCGAGAATCCGGCGGTGATCGAAGCGCATGGCAACG
>NZ_JAURXB010000104.1 GCF_030654605.1 Bradyrhizobium sp. | reverse complement strand
CAAACGGGTGATCAGCATCCTCGGAGTACCGGCGCTGCTGGAAGCGCTGGAGCCCTCTACCGCCTGACGAAGATTCTTGTGCCCTCCGTAAACGCCGCCGTGTCCTAATCCAAAAAAACCGCGACTTCTCACACAGCCTGGTTCGCAGGGACGACAAGCGATCACACCCTTTGCATCGACACCGAAACCTTCGGGCCGTTCTTGATGGTCTGGTAGACCACGCAATAGCGCTCGGTGAGTTTCAGCAAGAGATCGAGCTTGTCCTGCGGCGCATCGGTGTCGACCTCGAACTTGAGCCGGATTTCGGCGAAACCGACCGGCGTTTCCTTGTCGATGCCGAGCGTGCCGCGGAAATCGAGATCGCCCTCAGCGGTAACGTCGCCCTTTCTCAGCGGCACCTCGATGGCGGTCGCCACCGACTTCAAGGTCACGCCGGCGCAGGCGACCAGGGCTTCCAGCAGCATGTCGCCGGAGCACAGTTCGAGCCCGGAGCCGCCGGTTCCCGGGTGCAGGCCGGCAATCGCCAGCGCGCGGCCGGTCTCGACCTTGCAGGCGATACCTTCGTTCTCGATCGAGCCCCTGGCGGTCAGCTTGATCATCGCGGTCTTGGGATCGGACTTGTAGCGTTCCTTGATCGGGGCCTGGGTGGCGCGGAGTTCGGCGGCGTCCATTTTTTCTCTCCCGGGGATTATCGCGAACTGGATGTACCGGGTCAGCGAACGGATGTCACTCTTCCCGCCAGCGCGGCAGTTCGCCAGGCTATCGAAAATACATTTTGTTTCAATGAGTTAATTGAGACGTCAAGGCAAAAATACATACCCATGGCGCGTTGCGACGAGAGCCGATTCATTCAAGGCTGGGGGAACGCGGCATGGACCTGCTGTTATCGGGCGGGAATCTCCCGTGACAGGTTCGGCGCGGTCCGATATCGGGTTAGGATATGGACAATCTCGTGACCCAGCCCCGCCCCGACATCGACGACCGTTTTGATACCCCGCGGATCACAGCGGCGGTGGACGAACTCGCCGCCAAACATGCCGGCCGCGAGGATGTTTTTCGCTCCGCCATGGCGCAACTGCTGAAAGCGGAAATGATCGAGGCCCGCGCGGTGGCGCAGGCCGTGCTGCTGAAGGACCGGCACGGGCGGCGCTGCGCCGAACGGCTGTGCTTCGTGCAGGACGAGATCATCCGCATCCTGTATTCCGCCGCCACCCGCCATCTCTACCGCTCGCCGGTTCCCTCCGGCGCCGAGCGCATGGCGGTGGTCGCCACCGGCGGCTATGGCCGCGGCCTGATGGCGCCGGAATCCGATATCGATCTGTTGTTCATCCTGCCCTACAAGCAGACCGCCTGGGGCGAGCAGGTCGCCGAGGCGATCCTGTATTGCCTGTGGGACATGGGGCTGAAGGTCGGCCACGCCACCCGCTCGGTCGATGAATCGATCCGCCAGGCGCGCGGCGACATGACGATCCGCACCGCGATCCTCGAGACCCGCTTCCTGACCGGCGACCAGCCGCTCTATGACGAGTTGGTCGAACGCTTCGACAAGGAAGTCGTGCAGGGCACCGCGGCCGAATTCGTCACCGCCAAGCTTGCCGAGCGCGAGGAGCGGCACCGCCGCGCCGGGCAGTCGCGCTATCTGGTCGAGCCCAACGTCAAGGACGGCAAGGGCGGCCTGCGCGACCTGCACACGCTGTTCTGGATCGCGAAATACGTCTACCGCGTGCGCGAGACCGACGAGCTGCTGGAACACGGCGTGTTCGACGCGCAGGAATACCGCACCTTCCGGCGCTGCGCCGATTTCCTGTGGTCGGTCCGCTGCAACATCCATTTCTTCTCGGGCCGTGCCGAAGAACGGCTGTCGTTCGACATGCAGCGCGAGATCGCGATCCGGCTCGGCTATACCTCGCATCCCGGCATGCAGGACGTCGAACGCTTCATGAAGCACTATTTCCTGGTCGCCAAGGACGTCGGCGACCTCACCGCGATCCTGTGCGCCAAGCTGGAAGACCAGCAGGCCAAGCCGGCGCCGGTGCTGAGCCGGATGATGGCGCGCTTGAGGCCTTCAAACAATCGGCGCCGGGTTCCCGACAGCGACGACTTCATCATCGACCACAACCGCATCAATCTCGCGGCACCCGACATCTTCAAGCACGACCCCGTCAACCTGATCCGGATCTTCCGGCTGGCGCAGAAGAACAATCTCGCCTTCCACCCGGACGCGATGCGCACGGTGACGCGGTCGCTGAAGCTGATCAACACCCAGCTGCGCGAAAATCCCGAAGCCAACCGGCTGTTCATGGAGATCCTGACGTCGAACGACGCGGAGATCGTGCTGCGGCGCATGAACGAGACCGGCGTGCTCGGTCATTTCATCCGCGCCTTCGGCAAGATCGTGTCGATGATGCAGTTCAACATGTATCACCACTACACGGTCGACGAGCACCTGTTGCGCTGCGTCGGCTACCTGCAGGACATCGAGCGCGGCGGCAACGACGAGTTCACCGTCGCCAGCGACCTGATGCGCAAGATCCAGCCCGAGCACCGCGCGGTGATCTACATCACGACGCTGCTGCACGACATCGCCAAGGGCCGGCCCGAGGACCACTCGATCGCCGGCGCCAAGGTGGCGCGGCGGCTGTGCCCGCGGCTCGGCTTCAGCGCCGCCGACACCGAACTGATCGCCTGGCTGATCGAGCAGCATCTGACGATGTCCACGGTGGCGCAGTCGCGCGACCTCTCCGACCGCAAGACCATCGAGAATTTCGCCGCCGTGGTGCAGTCGGTCGAGCAGATGAAGCTCTTGACCATCCTGACCACCGCCGACATCCGCGGCGTCGGGCCCGGGGTCTGGAACGGCTGGAAGGCGCAGCTGTTGCGCACGCTGTATTACGAAACCGAACCGGTGCTGACCGGCGGCTTCTCGGAAGTGAACCGCGCGCAGCGCATCGCGGTGGCGCAATCGGAATTCCGCGCCGCCTTCACCGAATGGCCGGAAGCCGAGCTCAACGCCTATATCGGCCGGCACTATCCGGCCTACTGGCTCAAGGTCGAACTGGCGCGCAAGATCCGCCATGCCCGCTTCCTGAAGGCCAGCGAACAGGCCGAACACAAGCTCGCGATCAATGTCGGCTTCGACGAGGCGCGCGGCGTCACCGAACTGACCATCTTCGCCGCCGACCATCCCTGGCTGCTGTCGATCATCGCCGGCGCCTGCGCCTCGGCGGGCGCCAATATCGTCGATGCCCAGATCTACACCACCACCGACGGCCGCGCGCTCGACACCATCGCGATATCGAGGGAATACGACCGCGACGAGGACGAGGGACGCCGCGCAACCCGGATCGGCGAAATGATCGAGGACGTGCTGGAAGGCAAGTTGCGGCTGCCCGAAGTGGTGGCGCGCCGCGCCGCCGGACGCAAGACGCGCCCCTTCGTGGTGGAGCCGGAAGTCACCATAAACAATCAATGGTCGGACCGCTACACCGTGATCGAGGTGTCCGGCCTCGACCGGCCGGGCCTGTTGTATCAGCTGACCACGGCGATCTCGAAACTCAACCTCAACATCGCCTCGGCGCATGTCGCGACCTTCGGCGAGCGCGCCCGCGACGTGTTCTACGTCACCGACCTGCTCGGCGCCCAGATCAACGCGCCGACGCGGCAAGCCGCGATCAAGAGCGCGCTGATCCATCTGCTCGCGAACGAAGAGAGCGTGGCGCAGCCCGCGGCGTAGAGCGTTGGTTACGCGCACTGACCTCACAACGCGTCGTCCCCGCGTCGAGCCGCACCGGGCCCATCGCACTCTTCACGGGAACCGTGCTAGCGTCCACCTGAAATCCGGCTGTCGTGTCTCGATCGTATCTTGGGGGAACGCACATGATCTGGATCGCCAATCTGCTGGTGGCGCTGGTCGCCGTCCTGCATGTCTATTTTCTGGTGCTGGAGATGTTCCTCTGGCAGAAGCCGCTGGGCCTGAAGACCTTTCGCAACTCGCCCGAGAAAGCCGCTGAAACCGCGGTGCTGGCCGCCAACCAGGGCTTGTATAATGGATTCCTTGCCGCCGGCCTCGTTTGGGGGCTGTGGCACAGCGCGCCGGCGTTCGGATTCCAGATCAAGGCGTTCTTTCTGCTCTGCGTGATCGTGGCCGGCGTCTACGGCGCCGCCACCGTCAGCCGCCGGATCCTGTATGTGCAGGCGGCGCCCGCCGCGATCGCATTGGTCCTGCTCTGGCTGGCGTAAATTCGATCACCGTTCCGGCCGGCATCGTATTGCCATGCCACAACCGTTCATTCAGTATCTTGCCAGCGTTGGCGTCCGCCACAGCGGACAAGACCAACGGCACAATAAGCAGATGAGGAAAGCAACGATATGAGGAACGGTATTTTTCAGTTCGTCACCGGGACGGCAGTTGCCATCGCGCTGTCGGCATCGCCGGCATCGGCGCAGAAGAAATATGACACCGGCGCGACCGATACCGGGATCAAGATCGGCCAGACCAATCCATTCAGCGGCCCGGCTTCCGCCTATGCCACGATCGGCAAGACCCAGGCCGCCTATATCAAGATGATCAACGACCAGGGTGGCGTCAACGGCCGCAAGATCAACCTGATCCAGTATGACGACGCCTACTCACCGCCCAAGGCGGTCGAGCAGGTGCGCAAGCTGGTCGAGAGCGACGAGGTATTGCTCACGTTCCAGCTGCTCGGCACGCCGTCGAACGCCGCCGTGCAGAAATATCTGAACGCAAAGAAAGTGCCGCAGCTGTTCGCCGCCACCGGCGCGTCGAAATTCACCGACCCGAAGAACTTCCCGTGGACGATGGGCTTCAACCCCAACTATTTCGTCGAAGGCCGCATCTACGGCCAGTACATCATCAAGAACTATCCGAATGCCAAGGTCGGTATCCTCTATCAGAACGACGACCTCGGCAAAGACTACGTGAACGGCATCAAGGCCGGCCTCGGCGACAAGGCGGCGAAGATGGTGGTCGCGGAAGCCTCCTACGAAGTCTCCGATCCGACCGTCGATTCGCAAATCCTCAAGATCAAGGACGCCGGCACGGACCTGTTCTTCAGCGCCTCGACGCCGAAGCAGGCGGCGCAGACCATCAAGAAGCTCGCCGAGCTCAACTGGAAGCCGGTGCATATCCTCGACATCAACGCCACCTCGGTCGGCGCCGTGATGAAACCGGCAGGGCTGGAGGCCTCCAAGGGCGTGATCAGCGTCAACTACGGCAAGGATCCGCTCGATCCGACCTGGAAAGATGACGCCGGCATGAAGAAGTATTTCGAGTTCATGGCGAAATACTATCCCGATGGCGACAAGGATTCGAGCTTCAACTCGTACGGCTACTCGACCACGCAATTGCTGATCCACGTGCTGAAGGCGTGTGGCGACAACCTGACCCGTGAGAACGTCATGAAGCAGGCCACCAGCCTGAAGAACGTGCAGCTCGACCTGTCGCTGCCGGGCATCGTCGTCAACACATCGCCGACCGATTACCGGGTCAACAAGCAGTTGCAGATGATGAAGTTCAACGGCGAGCGTTGGGAGCTGTTCGGCCCGATCCTCGAAGACACCGGCCCCGCGGGCTAGTCTTTCCTGTCCTCGACAGGCGATCGGCGGCCTTTCGCGAGGCCGCCGATTTTTTGTGGGGTGGGCAAAGGCACGTCTTCGCGCCGTGCCCACCAACTGCCTTCCGTGATCAGGTCCTACGATTCGCCGATCTATTCCGGAATTTCACCGAAATTCTTTCCGATCGGCAACACCGCGTGCCGGATCAGCCGCGAATCCTCGACCGCCGCCTGCCGGTGTTTCACCGCCTCGCGGTAGACCGGGTCGCGAATCATCTCCGCGAACGCGGCGACGCTGGGGTATTCGGCGATGAAGCAATGATCCCAGCGCTCCTCCTGGGGTCCGATCAGCATCAGTTCGAAGCGGCCCTGCCACACGATCCGACCGCCCAGCCGCTCGAACACCGGCCCGCTTTCCCGGCCATAGGCCGCGTAGGCTTCCGCGCCGGAGGCCTGGCGGCCGTCGGGATAGGCGGCCTGCGCGCGCAGCCTGACCAGATTCAGCATGTGGATCGGGCCGGGCCGGTCATTGGCCCGAAATTGCGCGAATACTTCCCTGGTCGGATCGATATGGCCCATGCAATTCCCCTTTGTCTCATTTGGCTTTGCCCGGCTTTTAGCACGCGCCGCCGCACCTCCTAATTGCGCGTTAACCTCTCGCTAACCGGCCCTTAAATCCCGCCCGCTAGCGTGCGGCAGGACCGGTGTGGGCGGCGTTGGCGTATGGCGTGGGGACGGAAAAAGAGCGGCGGACGCAAGGAGCCGCAATTCGGGCTCGCCGCATCGCTGAGCGAGCTGCGCCTCGGCCCGCAGGACCGCGTCGCCAGCGGCGGCGACGAGCCGAAGAAGAAACCCTCCGCAAAGCGCAAGGCCAGCGATTCCGGCGACGATGCGCCGCGCGAACGCAAGCCGCGCGCGAAGGCGGCGAACGGCAAGCGCAAGTCCAGGACCCGCGCCCGCAGCGGCCTCGGCCGCCTGGTCTATTGGGGCGCGGTGCTCGGCCTCTGGGCCGTGATCGCAGCCGTCGGCGTCTTGATCTGGGTCGGCGCGCATCTGCCGGCGATCCAGTCGCTTGAAATCCCGAAACGGCCGCCGACGATCCAGATTACAGGCTTCGACGGCAGCGTGCTGGCGACCCGCGGCGAAATGGCCGGCGCCAATGTTTCGCTGAAGGATCTGCCACCCCATCTGCCGAAAGCATTCATCGCCATCGAGGATCGCCGGTTCTACTCGCATTACGGGATCGATCCGGTCGGCATCGCACGCGCGGCCGTGGCCAACATCCTGCATCGCGGCGTCTCGCAGGGCGGCTCGACGCTGACCCAGCAACTCGCCAAGAACCTGTTCCTGACCCAGGAGCGCACGTTCATGCGTAAACTGCAGGAAGTCGAACTGGCGCTGTGGTTGGAGCGCAAGCATTCCAAAACCGAGATTCTCGAGCTCTATCTCAACAGGGTCTATTTCGGCTCCGGCGCCTATGGCGTGGAGGCCGCGGCCCAACGCTATTTCGGCAAGCCGGCGAAGAACGTCACGATTGCCGAGGCCGCGATGCTGGCGGGCCTGGTCAAGTCGCCCTCCCGCCTCGCGCCGAACCGCAACCCGGAAGGCGCCGAGAAACGCGCCCAGACCGTGCTTACCGCAATGGCCGACGCCAATTTCATTACCGATGCGCAGGCGAAGGCCTCGATCGGGCAACCCTCCTACAATGTGAAGGCGGCGGGCGCCGGCACCATCAATTATGTGGCGGACTGGATCGGCGAAGTGCTCGACGACCTGATCGGCCAGGTCGACCAGAACATCGTGGTCGAAACCTCCATCGACCCGAAGCTGCAAAGCGTGGCTGAAGCCGCCATCATCGACGAACTCGCGGCAAAGAGCGTCAAATTCAATGTCACCCAGGGCGCGCTGGTGGCGATGACGCCCGATGGCGCGGTGCGCGCCATGGTCGGCGGCCGCAATTACGCCGAGAGCCAGTTCAACCGCGCGGTCACCGCGAAGCGCCAGCCGGGCTCGGCATTCAAGCCGTTCGTCTATCTGACGGCGATCGAAGCCGGATTGACGCCGGAGACGACCCGGCAGGATGCCCCGCTCGACGTCAAGGGCTGGAAGCCCGAGAACTATACCCACGAATATTTCGGCGCGGTGACGCTGACGCAGGCACTGGCGATGTCGCTCAACACGGTGGCGGTGCGGCTCGGCCTGGAAGTCGGCGCCAAGAATGTGGTGCGCACCGCGCACCGGCTCGGCATTTCCTCGAAACTCGAAGCCAATGCCTCGATCGCGCTCGGCACCTCGGAAGTCTCGCTCAACGAACTGGTCGGCGCCTATGCGCCGTTCGCCAATGGCGGACGGGGGTCGACCCCGCATGTCGTGACCAGGATCCGCACCTCCGAGGGCAAGGTGCTGTATGTCCGCCCCACCGACCAACTCGGCCAGGTGATCGATCCGCGCCATGTCGCCATGATGAACAGCATGATGCGGGAAACCCTGCTCTCGGGCACCGCGCGCAAGGCGGAAATCCCGGGCTGGACGGCCGCCGGCAAGACCGGCACCAGCCAGGATTTCCGCGACGCCTGGTTCATCGGCTACACCGCCAATCTCGTCACCGGCGTCTGGCTCGGCAATGACGACAACTCGCCGACCAGGAAGGCCACCGGCGGCGGATTGCCGGTCGAGGTCTGGACCCGCTTCATGCGCACGGCCCATCAGGGCGTGCCGGTGGCTGCTCTGCCGAACGCGCGCCAGGGTGGCTTCCTGACCAACCTCATTCAGTCGGCATCGCAAGTCAGCGCGCCCCCGGCGGCGCCAACCCAGGCACAATCCCAGGCACCGGTTCCGCTGGCGCCAATCGCGTCGGGCAACGCCTATCGTCCGCCGCCGCCGACACGCGCATCCAACCCCTCGGCGCGGCCGGAAGCGGCGGCGGGTCTGGACGGCTGGCTGGTGGACCGGCTGTTCGGACGCTAGGTCAGATGGAAGTCCGCATGGGTATCGATGACAGGCGGAAATGGAGTCGACGCCGGCAGGCCGAGATAAAGAGCCTTCGTTCCGTAGTCCGCCATGAACTGCGCCCCGGCATTGTCGGCGATGAGACGACCGGCGAGATCGAGCAACAGCGCAGGCCTCGTAAAGCCGTTGACCGTATAGGCGGGAATGATGGTTCCGGCGGGATCGTTGACCGAGAGACCGTTGAACGTCGCATGGATGCCGGTCAGATCGGCGGCGTAAGTTCCGTCCCGGCCGACACCTGGCCGATCACGCCGTCGAACAGCGTGGAGACCGGGCTCGACATGCCCGCGTGAAATCGTGGATTCTGCCGCAGGATCGCTGACAGCAGCGTCGAACCCGCACGCGGCAGGCCGGAGATGAAGTGGAATGTGCGGTTCGAGGTTGGGATGGACACGGAATGCTCCTGCTTTGCCGCAACGTCGCACGTTGCGGCTTCAGGAGACAAGCGCGGCGGTCACGATCTTCTTCGCTACTCCTGAATCCCGTAGCGGTGCAGGTCGTTGCCGTGGGTGTCGAGCCAGGTCTTGGCGCGCTCGACATGGCCGCATTCCCGCGCAACCACCCGCCAGAACCGCGCCGAATGATTCATCTCGACCAGATGCGCCACTTCGTGGGCGGCGAGATAATCGAGCACGTAAGGCGGCGCGAGGATCAGGCGCCACGAGAACGACAGTGAGCCGGCCGAGGTGCAGGAACCCCAGCGGCTCGACTGGTCGCGGATCGACAGCCGCTTGACCTTGACGCCATAAACTTCGGCATAGGCCTGCGCGGCCTTCTGCAGATCGTTGCGCACTTCGCGCTTGAGATAATCGTGGACCCGCCGCTCGATATGCTCGGCCCCGCCGGCGACGCAGATGATTCGCTCGCCGCTGTCGCGGATTTCGGTCCACACGGTGCCGCGGATGCCTGCGCGATGCACGATCTTGTGCGCGACGCCACGCAGCGGCACCACGGTACCCGGAAGAAAGGGTGCTGCCTTCGGCAACCGGCCGAGACGCGCGGCAATCCAGCCGCCATGACGCTGTGCAAAATCCTTGGCGTCGGCGATGGTGCCACGCGGCGGCATGGTGAGGATCGCTTCACGGTCGCTGGGATGAATACGCAGGGTATAACGCCGCGCGCGGCGGTGCCGGCGCAACCTAATCGAATAGATTTGCGAGCCGTGCTTGACGAGGAGTCGAGAGGGTTCGGCAGGCCGCCGATAAAGGAGCGCGCGAGTAGCCATATCTGCAAGTCCGGGGAGCAAGAGTTCGCCCGGATTCTGCCATATCCGCCGCCAGTGAAATCGCTCGGCGCAAAAACAAATCATTTGCCCAATATACAGGGGCAGATCGCCATTCCGACCCCATAGGATGGGCCTGGAACTCAAATTTTTGGGCGGAACCGGGGCTGGCCACGGCCCTGAAAGAATGAAATCGAACTCATTCTTTCAGGAAGCTGCGAATCCGGATTTCCTTGCATCAATTCAGAGGGTTAACGATTGCGCCGAATCAACGCCGCAACCACCATGTGAACCGCGAACTCGCTTTGTCGCGGTTCGATCGAGGTCTATTCCGCCGCGGCAACCAATGCAGGCTTCCTGTTCGCCGCCGACAGCATGAAATCGGAAATGCGTGGCACGATTTCAGATTTGAAGCGCGAGCCGTTGAAGACGCCGTAATGGCCGACGCCCTTTTGCACGTAATGCACCCGGCGATGGTCTGGAATCGAACTGCACAGCGCGTGCGTCGCTTCGGTCTGTCCGAGCCCCGAAATGTCGTCGTTCTCGCCTTCGACCGTCATCAGCGCCACGCGCGAGATCTTCGACGGGTCGACCAGCTTGCCGCGATGGGTCATTTCACCCTTGGGCAGCGCATGCTTGACGAACACGGTATCGACGGTTTGCAGATAATATTCCGCCGAGAGGTCCATGACCGCGAGATACTCGTCATAGAACTCGCGGTGCTTGTCGACCAGATCGCCGTCGCCCTTCACCAGGTTGTTGAACAGCGCCTTGTGGGCATCCTTGTGGCGATCGAAATTCATGCTGATGAAGCCCGAGAGCTGCAGGAAGCCCGGATAGACGTCGCGCATCACGCCGGGATGCGGAAACGGCACCTTGGTGATGACGTGGCTGCGGAACCAGTCGATGCCCTTCTCCGCCGCCAGATTATTGACGGCGGTCGGGTTGCGGCGGGTATCGATCGGGCCGCCCATCAGCGTCATCGAGACGGGAACGAAGGGGTCGCGCTCGGCCTCCATCACGGAAACCGCTGCCACCACCGGCACCGAGGGCTGGCACACCGCGATCACATGCATGTTGTTGCCGAGCGTCTGCAGCATCTCGATGACGTAATCGACGTAGTCGTCGAGATCGAAACGTCCCTCGGTCAGCGGCACCATCCGCGCATCGGCCCAGTCGGTGATGTAGACGTCATGGGTCGGCAGGAAAGCCTCGACCGTGCCGCGCAGCAGCGTGGCGTAATGACCGGACATCGGTGCCACGATCAGCACCCGCGGCGCCGGCGCGCGCAGCGGCCTGGTCAGCTTGCGGTCGAAATACAACAGCCGGCAGAACGGCTTTTCCCACACGACGCTGATTTCAATCGGGGTGCGGACGCCGTTGACCTCGGTGTCGTTGAGGCCCCATTCCGGCTTGCCGTAACGGCGCGTGGTGCGTTCGAACAGTTCGCAGCCGGCGGCGATGGATTTGCCGAGTTCGGTGTGCGACCACGGATTGAGCGGATTCTGAAACAGGATCTTGGTGGCGTCGGTCACGGCGCGCGCCGGGTTGAGCGAGGCCTGTCCCATTTCGTACATCCAGTACATCGGCGTCGTCAGCGCCGGACTGCCTTCGGCCACCAGGGGCGGCGGCGCGCCAAACTCACCAATCGGCATTTTGTCCTCAAATCTCATTTTGCATCGCAGCATACTGCCGAATGCGTAATTAAGCGTCAATGCACGGATCGGTATATCTACCTGCCAAAAAGTCTAAAGGTCCCCGAATTGCCCGGGATTCCTTGGGATAACCGAACTTATTCGCCGCTCTGGATCAGCGAGCCGTGGCGCCGGGCGCTGCGCAAAAGGGCAAGAAATCCCGCAAATGACGCGATAAGCAGCACCGCGTTGATCGCCAGCGCCTGAAACATCAGGTCGGCGCGAAACACCTTGTCGATCATCAGCGCCCGCATGCCCTCGAACACATAGGTAGGGGGCAGCGCCCAGGCGATGTATTGCAGCCAGTGCGGCAGCACCGATACCGGGTAATAGACGCAGGCCAGCGGCATCACCCCGAACATCAGCGTCCAGACGATGCTCTCGGCGCCGAGGCCGTTGCGCAGCACCAGCCCGGACACGAAGATCCCGAGCGACCAGCTGGTGAAGATCAGATTGCAGAAGAACGCGATCAGCGGCAGGCCGAAGCCGAGCAGGTTGAAGTCGAAGAAGATCATCGCCAGCAGCGTCATCGGAATGACGCCGATCGCCAGGCGAATGAGACTCATGGCCATCAGCGCCAGCAGAAACTCGATCGGCTTCAAGGGGCTCATCATCAGGTTGCCGAGATTGCGCGCCCACATCTCCTCCAGAAAGGAGATCGAAAAGCCGAGCTGGCCTCGAAACAGGATGTCCCACAGGATCACCGCGCCGATCAGGGTGCCGCCGGCCTGGGCGAAAAACCCGGCATTCTGCGAGATGTAGTTCTGCAGAAACCCCCAGGTGATGATCTGCAGCGCGGGCCAATAGATCAGTTCCAGCAGCCGCGGCCACGACGACAGCAACAAATACCAGTAGCGCAGGATCATCGCGTAGATGCGATGCGGCGCGATGCCTCCTGGCAGCACCAGCATGCTCACGATGCGCCCTCCTGCTGGCGGCCGCGCGCGACGTCGAGAAACACTTCCTCCAGCGTCGTCCGGTTGTAGCGGGTCATGATGTTGTCGGGGCTGTCGTCGTCCTCGATGCGGCCGGCCTTCATGATGATGACGCGGTCGCACAGGCGTTCGACTTCCAGCATGTTGTGCGAGGCCAGCAGGATGGTCGCGCCATGGGTCTTGCGGTAGGTCAACAGATGCTGCCGGATCCAGTCGGCGGTATCGGGATCGAGCGACGCGGTCGGCTCGTCCAGCAGCAACAGCTCGGGCTGGTTGATCAGCGCCTTCGCCAGCGCCACGCGGGTCTTCTGGCCGGCCGAGAGCTTGCCGTTGGCGCGGTCGAGGAAATCGCCGAGATCGAGATCGGCGGCGAGCTCATCGATGCGCTGGCGCAAATTCCCGACGGCATAGAGCCGGCCGAAGATGGTGAGATTCTGCCGCACCGTGAGCCGCATCGGCATGTCGACATAGGGGCTTTCGAAATTCATCCGCCCCAGCACCTCGGCGCTCTGCTCGGGCATCGCACAGCCCAGCACCTGGATCTTTCCTGAAGTGGGCAGCACCAGCCCCATGATCATGGCGATGGTGGTGGTCTTGCCGGCGCCGTTGCCGCCGAGCAGCCCGGTAATGCTGCCGCGCGCAATGGCAAACGAGACGTCGTCGACGGCGCGGGTGGTCTTGTAGAGTTTTATCAGATGCGCGACGTCGATCGCCGCGGACATGCCGGAACCGGCGACTGGCAATGGGGGCGTGAGGGAGCCGTTATTGACCATGCGGGCCGTTCATTGGGCCATCGCCGTGGCCAGCGCAAGACAGCCGAAAGGCCCCCCGAACCAAAAAGGTCGAAAACGAGCCCATGCAAACAAAGGAACCCGTTGGACTCCCTGGCAATTTGTGGTCGGCCCCTGGCGCGGCTAAGGTCCTGGGATGAACGACGTCGCAGCCTCCGATTTTCGCCATCCGCGCGACTATGTCCGTCTGGACACCATCCTGCGGCTGCGCTGGCTCGCCGTGCTCGGCCAGCTCGCCGCCATTTTCATCGTGGCGCAGGGGCTCGAATTCGACTTACCCGTGATTCCCTGCCTCACCGTGGTCGGCCTGTCCGCGCTGCTCAATCTGGTGCTGCAGATCGCCTTCAACCCGATGCAGCGGCTGCAACCGGTCTATGCGGCTGCTTTGCTGGCGCTCAACATCGTGGAACTGGCGGCGCTGCTGTTTCTGACCGGCGGCCTGCAGAACCCGTTTTCGTTCCTGTTCCTGGCCCCGGTGCTGATCTCGGCGACGGCGCTGCCGATCCGGCTGACGATTGCGCTCGGCGCCCTCGCGGTGGCCTGCGCCTCGGCGCTGGTGTTCTTCCACTTGCCGCTGCCGTGGGAGGGCGAGGAGCCCATGGAGCTGCCGCAGATCTATCTGTTCGGGGTCTGGCTCTCGATCCTGCTCGCGATCGGCGTCACCAGCCTGTATGCGATCCAGGTCACCGAGGACACGCGAAAACTTTCCGACGCGCTGGCCGCCACCGAACTGGTGCTGACGCGGGAGCAGCATCTGACCCAGCTTGACGGCCTGGCTGCCGCCGCCGCGCACGAGCTCGGCACGCCGCTGGCGACCATCTTCCTGATCTCGCGCGAGCTGGAGAAGGGCGCTGCCGCCGACAGTCCGATCGCCTCCGACCTCAAAACCCTGCGCGAACAGACCCAGCGCTGCCGCGATATCCTCGGCAAGATCACGCAGCTGTCGTCAACAGGCGCGCCGTTCGACCGCATGCCGCTGTCGACGCTGATCGAGGAGGTGGTGGCGCCGCATCGCGATTTCGGCGTCGCGATCAAGGTCCGGATCGCGGTGGCGGGCGCCCGCGAGCCGGTCGGCACCCGCAACCCGGCCATCCTCTACGGTGTCGGCAACATCCTGGAAAACGCCGTCGATTTCGCGCGCAACACCGTGGAGGTGAACGCGTGGTGGAACAGCGAGACGGTCGAGATCGTGATTTCCGACGACGGCCCGGGGTTCGCGCCGGAGATCCTGAAGCGGATCGGCGAGCCCTATCTGTCGCGCCGGCGCGGCACCGAAGATCCCCAGGCCGGGCGCCGCGGCCTCGGGCTCGGCGTCTTCATCGCCCGCACGCTGCTGGAACGCACCGGCGCCAAAGTCTCGTTCCGCAACCGGACCTTTCCGGATCATGGCGCGGTGGTCCAGATCGCCTGGCCGCGCAGCCGTTTCGAGCAGACCCAGGACCAACTATCAGACGAACTACAAGACGGGCTGTCAGACGAAATATCAGATGAACCAGCGACTTAGGGCCGCACCGCAACAACGGGATGGCCTGTTAAATCGATCCGAGGCGGCCTTGGCAGCGCTGGGTCGCCGCGCCATATGATGGTAATGTTCGCCACATTGGGGATATCAGCACCTTGAACGCCACGCCCGAACTGACTGACCAGGCCGACCGCTCGCTCCTGATCGTGGAAGACGACAAGCCGTTCCTGGAGCGGCTGTCGCGCGCGATGGAAACCCGCGGCTTCACCGTCACCTCCTGCGACAGCGTGGCCGAGGGTCTCGCGCAGATCGGCAAGGCCGCCCCCGCCTTCGCGGTGGTGGACCTGCGGCTCGGCGACGGCAACGGCCTCGACGTGGTGTCGGCGCTGAAGCGCAAGCGCCCCGACGCCCGCGCCATCGTGCTGACCGGCTACGGCAACATCGCCACCGCCGTCACCGCGGTGAAGATGGGCGCGGTGGATTATCTGTCGAAACCCGCCGACGCCGACGACGTCGTCGCCGCGCTGCTGGCGAGCGGCACCGAGAAATCCGAACTGCCGCACAACCCGATGTCGGCCGATCGCGTGCGCTGGGAACACATCCAGCGCATCTACGAGATGTGCAACCGGAATGTTTCGGAGACCGCGCGAAGGTTGAATATGCATCGGCGGACGTTGCAGCGGATATTGGCGAAGCGCGCGCCGAGGTAACGGGAGGTCGTTGCTTGACGCGCAAAGGAATTGATTCGCGCTTTTTGCAATGAGACCTCCCGACAATGCGCGCGAGCGCCTTGTTATGTCGGCCCTGCCCCTGAAAGCCGGTATCCCGCGATCCATGTGCCATGTCGCTAAGTGCCAATACGCGGCATCGAACGTCGATTTGGAGATGAAAGAGGCCCCCAACTTGAGGTACCATCCATTTATGGATGATCGGCTTTCAAGACGCTGTGAATCGCATGTGCGGCAGCTCACGCAGTTAATTGATGATATGCGGTCGCCGGTTCGCGACGTCCCCGATATTGATCCGAACGATGGTGGGACCGATGCGCGCGCACTATTCTTTCTGGAGACGCCCGGGCCACAAGCAATAAATGGCTATGTATCGCGAGACAATTGCGACGATACAGCGAAGAATTTTTTAGGGGCCTGTAGCGAAGCAGGGCTAGATCGAAAGCAAACAGCTCTTTGGAACGTGTTCCCGTTTTGCCTTCCGGCAGGCAGACTAAATCCCACGACCTCTGAAATTCTGTCCTGCATCTCGCATACGCAGGCGTTCATCAACGCTTTTCACCAACTAGACGTGGTTGTTTTTTGTGGTAATTCTGCAAAAAAGGTGATGCCGAGATTGAACTGCGGGAAGGCCATAGTTCTGGAGACATTTCACACGGGAGCCCGGTCGCACCGGGTTTTGTATCAACGCGCGCACATCGAGATGACGTTTCATTTCGCAGCGGCGATAGTGAACAACAGTCGAGCACCCACACGCGCATAGGAACGGATCGGAAATCTTTAACATTTTCTGAATACGAGGCTGTTGACGAGTGCGTAGGATAGATGGAGCGAAAGCGATACCCATCCCACGACCTAGAGTTTTCTCATCAACTCAGGCCACTTCATAAGAGCTTCATCTACAAAATACTCCAGATTTCTCCGCTGGAAAGAAATTTCATAGGTTACCGTACAGATGGATACTGAGGGTTCGCCGCCTACCACCCACGGTCCGAGATGGGGCGCGTCGCTGTCTTCTTCGGCAATGTGAATATGAGCGATTAGTCCATCAAAATAGAAGCGAAAAAAGGGAACGGTTTGGTCTCCACGATCGTCGGAGGCTGGAATAACTTTGCTTGACGCTATGGGTGGCAGATTGTGAATCACGCCAAGAGTTGAAAGCTGGACAAGTTGTATCGGATAGAAATTTGGCATGCCGGGATCATCTGCAAGAAGCATGCACCGCAAACGCTCAACAGAATTTTGGGGAAGCGAGATTTCATCGAACTCGGGACGTGAGGTAACAGCTGCCCTCCAGAGTAAACTGAGAAAAAACAGGCGAAGTTTATTCCCATCGATTCCAGTTATAGACCTCACACCTACGCCAGTGCCATCGAATAGGTCATGGTTTCCAACTAGGGACTGCATTGGCCCCCAACCGCTCCACACAAGTTTATGCTTTCGTAATTCTGGAATGGCCCAATTGTCGTGCCGGGATAGAACGCTCTCACCTTCGGCAATTACTAACCGTTTGTCGTACCAACTGCTCCAGCGACGTGAAGGCGGCAAGCCCCCTCCTGCCTGAACGAATGGTAGCCCCTTCCCTTCTGGGCGGGTCAAAGCCTTTGGAATGAGATGGGCGTCAACAAACTGACCCCGCTTTTGTGTTAGTTTGCACACGCCTTCCACTGTCATCCCCGCGTAGCGGTCTAGAACAAATCGCAACCATTTATGAACAATCGAAGTGAGGCGGCGTCCGTCCCAGCGACAAAGTGAGAGAGGACCAGATCGAGATGATGCACGAACCTGACGACGTACAGCTTAGTAGGGCGCTCATTGTAACGAATCGGCATCTCCAGGATACTACTTGTCTGGTTGTATTCCGAAACTTGAGCGTGCTGTCTCAAACCGGTCCAACTGCCGCAAATACGCTTCAAGACTTCGCAGTCTTTCCATATTGAAGGACGTTTCATAGCCCATCAAGACGGCTCCCCGACCAGAGCCGTGACCCCACTCGGCGGTTTGAAAAGCACTTTCTCGACCTCGCCAGAGGCGCCAAGCGCGCTGAGCTTTGCGAAAATCGGAAAGATGGTCGCCATCGTCAGTTATACGATGTTCGATTGCTTTCTCTAATCTCTCGATCGCTCGATCACTGTTTGCGAGTCTGGTATATTGATTGTGGTTATTGTCTCGGGTCGACCGAGCGCTTAACTCTGGGATGAATTTTCGTAAACTCGCTTCGACATCTTTCATGTATTCGAGCGCACAATGAATAAATCTGAGAAGCTCTCGTTTTGAGAGAAGAGTTTCTAGCTGGTCTTCATACGAAAGATGTCGCGGTGTGCCGTGAACCAGTTCATTTCGCTTTTGGAACATCGTGTTGAGTTCTCTGGCAATCTCTTTCTTGGAAACGGATCGCCGTTGCAATGCTTCCTTCATCAAATCCGCCCATGACTTTCGAATGCGAGCGAGTAGGGAAGGGCGGGTTTCCTTGACTAAGTCCTCCAAAGTCGAGTCAATGTCGTCGAATGACGAAAAATTTCGACTGGTTGCGACGATATCCCCTATCGAGAATCGATGGACATTCGCTTGAAGAATGAGCGCGTAGTTTATTTTGAGGTCACGCAGGACGCGAGCGTCCGGATTGATGCGATCTGCCGAATAGTCGATGAAATGCTTCAGGACGGTTCGAGCAAACCATTCGACACAAGTCGCCGTGTTAATGAGGGCTAGTGGCCATAACGTTGACTCGTCATCTTCCTGCAAGATGCGCGACAACTGCCGGAGCCGCATGATCGAAATCTTCGGACCCTCGCTCAGGTCGGCATAGGAATCTTCAAAAATTGTTCCCTTATTCGAAGGTGGCATGCAGGATCCCCTTTTTGAAGTCTGTGTCGTTGAATTATTCGGTCGCATTACCTGGGCAGGCCCGTAGGCGGGTTAGCGCAGCGTAACCCGCCGATGAACGAAGCTTGAACGGCGGATCACGCTTCGCTAATCTACCCTACCGCGCTGTTGAGAGATTGCGACCCGCGAGATGTTGATGATGCATGCCCACCCCGCGCGGGCTTCTTTACTTCACTATGTGATAGCCCCAAGCATGGTTGGTGTGGATGAACTCATTGCCACCCTCCCTGTCGGAAAGTTTGCCCGCAACGCGAAAACGCGTCGGCACCTTGTGTGCATGACGCACAGCGCGGGGAAAGCGCACCCGCAAATGTTGCGGAAATGCTTGGCCCTCTATGCAGCGAACGTGAATGTCGCCGTGGAGGCCCGAACCGCTTTCATAGTAGGTCTCGACGATAATTTCCTGATAGGGCTCTTCCGGCTTGGCCATGGGCGCGCTCCAATAGCGGAATAAACCAACGTATCATGCAACGCCCGGTAGTAAAGGTGCGGCCCGCAGGGCGGGTTAGCGCAACGTAACCCGCCGATGCGGTTGGATGGCGGATTACCCTTCGCTAATCCGTTCTACGGGTCTTAATTGTCAACTTTAGCTGGCTGTGCCCATAGTTACCGAGGGCAAAAGCCGCTCGACATTCGAACCGATGAGCGAGGTAGAGACATGTCCATCTACGACCCAATAAGAATGCGGTTGGTCTCAGTTGGGGAGAGTTCGCTTGTCCTGTCCTTCGAGGAAATAGAGGAACTGATAGGGCAAACCCTACCAAAGTCGGCTCATGATTACGATGCATGGTGGAGTAATGAAGATCCCAACAAGACCACCCACACCCAAAGCAAGGCCTGGACGACCGCCGGCTTTGATGCGGAAGTGAATAGGGGGCGTCGCCAGGTTACATTTCGGCGTCGGCAACGTCGGTAGCCCGTAGTGCAGGTTAGCGCAGCGTAACCCACCAAGGCGCGAAGGTTCGATGGTAGATTACGCTGCGCTAATCCGCCATCCAGCCCTGAGTTACTGGACCTCGGCGATCTTCGGTCCAGATGAAAGCATCTGCGCGCTGGTTGCCGAGGGCCGATTCGATGGCAATGCCGGGTCCGGCAATCGGAAAGCGGCGTCGGGCGGCACTCCCTGCGACGGTCGACGGGCAACGGTCGTGGGAAGCACGATCACCTTGGCTCCGACTTTCACCCGTTCATAGAGGTCCGCGACATCCTCGTTGGTTAGCCGGATACAGCCGGACGAAACCCGCTTGCCGATCGTATCCGGCTTGTTGGTGCCGTGAATTCTATATTCGGTCTCGCCGAGATACATCGCGCGCGCGCCGAGCGGGTTGCCGGGCCCCCCCGCCATGAACCGCGGCAGATAAGGCTGACGCGAGACCATCTCCGCAGGCGGATGCCAATCCGGCCATTCCGCCTTGCGGGCCACGGTCTGCTCACCGGACCATGTGAAACCTTCGCGGCCGACACCGATGCCGTAGCGCATCGCCTGCCTGTCGTTCAGGACG
>NZ_JAURXB010000227.1 GCF_030654605.1 Bradyrhizobium sp. | reverse complement strand
CGCGCCTGCTGCATCCGCTCGGGATGTATGTCGGGCCGCGGACCCTGCAGTTTCAGATCTACCGGGTCGGGGGCACTACGCTGAATTGGCTGGTGCTGGTCGCCGCCGCCGTGCTGCTGTTGTGGCGGTTTCTGCCCGCTGCATTCTAGCTCCATGCGATCCAAGCATTTGTAAAACAATCCTTATTCTCGCTATCCTCACATTATTTTGACACTGTAAAGATTTCGCTTGACGTTGCCGCCTTCTCTCCGTATTTATCTTTCCATTGTAAAGATAAAGCCCGATGAGGTTCGTCATGATGATTTTCCTGATCCTGCTGCCCTTCGGTGTTTTCTCGGCGCTGATGCTGCTGACCTCGGCCGACATGGCGCTGTTCGCGGCCGCCGCGACCGGCCTCGCCGTCATCGCCTGGGACCAATTCCGCGGCCGTCAGCTCAAGATACTCGGCGCCGGCTCCGTGGTGTTGTTTGTCGGGTTGGGGCTTTACCTCACGCTGGTTGATTCCAGCCTCGGCTCGTCGGCCATCAAGCTGGCCGTCGATGCCGGCGTGCTCGCGATCTCGCTGATGTCGATTGCGATCCGCAAGCCGTTCACGCTGCAATACGCCCGCGAGCTGGTCGATGCCGAAACCCTGGCATTGCCCGGATTCATGACAGCAAATTATGCCATCGCCTGGGCCTGGTCCGCCTGCTTCGTGCTGATGATGGCCGGCAACATCCTGATGATCTACCTGCCCAGCCTGCCGCTGTGGGCGGGCATTGCGATCGCCTTTGCCGCCCGCACCACCGCGGTCTATTTCACCAAATGGTATCCGAACTACCACAAGGCAAAGTTCACGCCGCCGGCCAACTCCGCCGGAGCGCTGTCCGGCTCCTGAATAGTGTGCAAGAAATCGACTGATCCAGGGAGAAAACGATGAAAGACATTTTTGGCAGACTGGCCCAGGACTTCTTCTCCACCATCGTATTCCTGGCCATCTATCTGATCACCGACAACGTCATCCTGGCGACCGCAGTGGCGATTGCCGGCGCGATCGGCCAGGTGATCTACGCCCGCTACAAGGGACAGACGCTCGGCTACATGACCTGGGCGAGCCTTGCCCTCGTCATCGTGCTCGGCGGCGCCACGCTGCTCACCCACGATCCGCGCTTCGTATTGGCCAAGCCCGCGATCGGTCATTTTGCCATCGGCGCGATCATGCTGAAGCGCGGCTGGATGCTGCGCTACATGCCTCCGATCGTGACGGAAACCGTTCCGGAATATGTCACGGTCGCGGGCTATGCTTGGGCGGCCCTGATGTTCGGGCTCGGCGCCGGCACCATTGCGGTCGCAGCGACCGGCGACATCAAACTGTGGGCGTTCTATGTTTCCGTGGTCCTGATCGGGGCCAAGGCCGCAGCCTTCGGCGTGCAATATCTGGCGTTTCGCGTCCTCGTCGGCAGCCGGATCCGGGCCGCCGCCCGCGCCTGATCGCCGCAACCGCCCTATTGGGCATGGGCCGCAAGATGCGCTATACCGCCGCCCGTGTCTGCCCTGTCCCAGAACCATTCCGGTTTTGCGATGAAATGCGTAAGGAGAGCTGAAGATGGCCGTCGACGGAAACTGGAATATCGTCATGACTACCCCGATGGGCGAGCGCAAGGCGACGCTGACCCTGAAGGCCGCCGGCGGCACGCTGACGGGCACGCAGGGCGCCGACGGCAATTCCGGCGAGATTTTTGACGGCACCGTCGCCGGCGACGACGTCGCCTGGAAGATCTCGATCACCAACCCGATGCCGCTGACCCTGGCCTTCTCCGGCAAGGTCGCCGGCGACAGCATGTCCGGCGAAATGGGCATCGGCCCGATGGGCAGCTTCCCGTTCACGGGAACCAGGGCGTAAGCTTTCAGTGTCCCGGACGCGGTGCAGCGCCCTTTGCGCTGCTCCGCAGAGCCGGGACCCATAGTAACGAGTGGACCCCGGATCTGCGCCGGAGTCGCGTGGAGCGCGATAGCGCAGCCCCCCGTTCCTATTTCGGACGGCTGGGCACGATGGCAATCGGATTGAAGGTGTAGACCGCCTCGCCATGCTGGTTGTAGGCGAACCACTTGATGCGGGCGATGCCTTGCGGCTTGGTCCGCGACGGCGTGAGCTCAACCACCTCCCCTTCGAGATGGATGCTATCGCCGGGCCGCACCGGCTTCAGCCAGCGCAGCTCGTCGACACCGGCGCCGAACAGCGGGTGCGGGCCGAACGGCCGGGCACTTGCGGCGAGCCGCATGGCCAACGCAGCCGTGTGCCAGCCGGAAGCGGCGAGGCCGCCGAGAATGGACTTCTTCGCCGCCTCCTCGTCGAGGTGGAACGGCTGCGGATCGTATTCCGATGCGAAGCGGATGATGTCTTCCTTCGACACCGTCACCGCATCGCTCTTGAACCGCATCCCGACCTTGAGGTCGTCAAACCATTCGATCATGCTGCTTTCGATCCGTTTAACAACGAGCGCGCAAGCCGAGGACCTTTCATGTCCCGGACGCGGAGCAGCGTGCAACGCTGATCCGCTGAGCCGGGACCCAGGTCGACGATAGACCCCGGATCAGCAGCGCAACATTGCATGTTGCGCAGCATCCGGGGAACGCCGCACCACCCTCACCCCAGATTCAACTCCTTGAAGAAATCATTGCCCTTGTCGTCGATGATGATGAAGGCGGGAAAATCCTCGACCTCGATGCGCCAGATCGCTTCCATGCCGAGTTCGGGATATTCCACCACCTCGACCTTCTTGATGCAGTGCTCGGCGAGGTTGGCCGCCGAACCGCCGACCGAACCGAGATAGAAGCCGCCATGCTTCTTGCAGGCCTCGCGCACCGCGACGGCGCGGTTGCCCTTCGCCACCATCACCATCGAACCGCCCGCCGCCTGGA
>NZ_JAURXB010000100.1 GCF_030654605.1 Bradyrhizobium sp. | reverse complement strand
CAGGTTGCTGATGTCGCTGGCGCGGCCATCGAGCGACTGGGCGGTGAAGAAGTTGGTGGGGTTGTCGAGCGCGGTGTTCACTTTCTTGCCGGTCGAGAGGCGGCTCTGCGTGGTGGCGAGCAGATCGGCGGTCGACTGCAGCGAAAGCAAATTCTGGCGGACGGAGGACGAGAGAACAATGCCGGACATACTGTTTGATCCTTCTGGATGTTACACTTTTACACGACGCCGCTTATTCTTCGGCGACGGGCCACACTGTTCCTCCGCGTGCTACCTGTTCGTTAATTCTCCACTCCGTACAAATACCCAGAAACGCGAATGATCGGCGCCAGGCAAAGTAATCTGCAGAACGATTATCGCCACGACGACGCGGCAGTAACCGTTGCAGCACAACGACTTCAACATCGGGACGATCATTCGGTCGCGGCGACCGGAAGATTACGGGGTATCTGGCCGCAAGTGCGGCGCGAATCATTCTCGCCAGTTCAGCACGGCCTCGCTGCCCCCTTCGCTGTCGGCCTCGTCAGGCGACCGAGCGAGCGCTGTTGCGCGGGGCAGATATATTTTGACGGACGTTCCGCGACCGGCTTCGCCGCGGACTTCGAGGTGCCCGCCGGATTGCCTGACGATATCCTCGACCACGCCGAGGTCGGCCAACACCGGCTCCGTATACCCGGCGATGCCATCGTGACCGGAGGCACTGACTGCGATCAGGACGAAATCTTCCGCCGATATATCGAGGTCGGCGCGCCCGGCCTCGAAGCCGAGATTGCCGCCACGCGGCATGGCATCCCGCGCCAGGATCGCGAGGTTGAGAATCGCCGCCATGAGCCGGGATGGATCGGCCAGAACCAGCTGCACGCCGAGAACCGGCTTCGAACTGATCGCGATTTGCTCTCCCAGCGTCGGCCGGAGCAGGCGCGCCGCGTCGGCCAGCAGTGCAGCGACATCGACCTCGCCGACCTGCGAGGGCTGGCCGCACGAGAAGGCAAGAAGGTTCGACGTCAGGCTGGCGCCACGGGTGGCGGCTTCACCGATCAGTGTTGTGATCGCCACGAGGTCCGGCCGGTCGGCAACGGCCTCGGCCAGGATGTCGATGGTGCCCGAGATGACGGTGAGGATATTGTTGAAGTCGTGGACGACGCCGCCAGTCAACTCACCGACGATCTCCATCCGGTGGACCCGGCCGGCTTGCGCTTCCGCGGCTTCAGCCGGCAGGTATCTCCGAGGCATGTCACTGGATCCCGGCGTCGCCCGCCCTCCGCAATCGGCAGGAGTTGCTATCTCAACTGAACCACGCTCGCGAAACGGGACTGCGCTTCCGCCATGCACTCGTTGATCACGGCCAGCAACGCCGCCGGCGTGAACGGCTTGCGCAGGCAGCGGGTTGCACCGAGTTCAAGCGCCATCCTCAGGAAATCGGGGGCCGGTGAGTCCAGATTGGCAAAGGCGTAACCGGACATCGCGATCAGCGGAACCGTCGGTGCGCGCTCGTGGAATATCCGGATCGACTCGAAGCCGCGCATATGCGGCATGAAGATGTCGACGATCATGAGGTCGAATGTCGTGCCTTCCAGCGCGCGCAATCCTGCTTCGCCGCCATCGGCGATGGTCACCTTAAAGCTGTGGCGCTCGAGATAAATCTCGATGGCCATGCAGACCATTGGATCGTCGTCGACAACGAGAACACGTGGCATGAGAGCCCCCTGAGGCTGGATTTGTATCTTCGATGCTTCGGCAATTTCGGAATCGTGATGCAATCGGGTCTCTCCCCATTATGATTTGGATCGAAATTGGGCAACGTCGCGAGACGAACGCCGTTTCGATCTCGACTTTTCTATGGAATCCACCAGGCATCACGCCTTGCCGCCGGTCGAAGCCTGACAGCCTCAATCTGCAAAAATGTCCTCCCTCGGTCCGTGTGAAGACTTGTCCGGCAGCGCGTTGGTGACGGCGGCCAGGGTAGCGACGTACTTTCGATGAGGCTCGGCCTCCGACAGGCATTCGTCGATCACGCTCAGCAACGTCGTCGGCCTGAAGGGTTTGCGCAGGCAGCGCGTCGCGCCAAGCCTGAGCGCCATCCGCAGGAAATCGGGACTGCCCCGCTCCAGGCCGGAGAAGGCGTAACCGGATATCGCGATCAGCGGCACCGTCGGCGCGTGATCGTGAAACACCCGTATCGATTCGAAGCCCCGCATATTGGGCATGAAGATGTCCACGATCATCAGGTCGAACGTCGAATTGTCGAGGGCGAGAAGACCGCTGGCGCCACCATCGGCGATCGCGACCTTGAAGCCATAGCGCTTCAGCCACGCGCGAATGGCGAGACAAATATGTGGGTCGTCATCCACAACGAGAATGCGTCGCATGCCGGGCTTTCTCCCGCCCCTCTACGCGTTCAACCAACTCCTGTACTGATCGCGCTGTGATTTTCGCCACCGCGAATCAGCGCGTGATTCTCATTTCCGCCTCAATGCAGCCGTCTGTCTGCCCTCTGCCGTGTATTGGAACTCAGCCGCAACTGTCCAGCTTGCGCGATCGAATCGCCGGACTCAACTTGCATGCATTGTCAGACGGCAACGGCGCGCGCTGGCAAACGATCGAATCAAAATGGTCGCCCAGCTTTGCTGCCTGTCCTGCATTCATCCAACCAGCTGTTGCAAGCTCTGCTCCCGGCGGACTTCGAGTTGCTGCGTGCGCATCTCCAGATCTGCGAGCTGGTAAGGGAAGCTGTCCTTGTTGAAGCCGGCGCGCCGCTGACGCATGTTTATCTGCCCCAGAGCGGCGTCATTTCCTCGAGGAACAGCTTCCCGGACGGACAGACGGTGGAAGTGGCGATGGTCGGCCCGGACGGCATTTTCGGCGCCGCATGCAATGCGTCGCATTGGGTCGCAGCGCGCCTGGCGCTGGCTGTTGCATGCGCGCGATCGGACCAGCACCGAAATACTGCCACTGACGCAGGAAGTCCTGGCGCAGATGATCGGTGTGCAGCGCAACGCGCGTGTCGACCGTCGCCCATGCGCTGCAGGAGGCCGGAATTCTTCGCGACAGCCGCGGTCACCTCGAGATCACCAACGCGGAAGCACTACGAGAGACGTCTTGCGAATGCTACCAGACAGTCAGGGCGCAGCACGACCGGTTGCTCAGGGCGCCCGATTGACGACCCCGCAACGAACCGGGGCTGCCGGGATCCACACGATAACGCTCATGTGAGTGGACCCGATGCCGAGAGGCACGGCTGGATACCGATTCTCCTCGCCAACCATGCGCCTGCAGCCTATGCTTTTTTAGCTGGAGACCTTGCATATGCGTCGGCGACCCTGAGACCGGTGCGCTCCCCCTCAAGGCAGGAGGCTCGTTTGGACTCGGCTACTCGTTCACCCAACGGCTTCTTGTCGGCCCTGGCCGCGGACGATTTCGAACTGGTCCGTCCGTATCTGCGCACCGTCGATCTGGCTCAGGAAACCGTGCTGGTCGAGGTCGACGAAACGCTCAAGCGCGCCTACCTTCCGCATAGGGGCGTGATCTCTCTCGTGGTGAAGCTTGCGAAGGGAGAAAGCGTTCAGATCGCGATGATCGGCCGCGACAGCATCTTCGGCACGTTTTCCGCGCTCGGCGATCCGACAGCCCTGAACAGCGCCGTCGTGCTGGTGCCCGGCATCGCCTCGATGCTTGACATCGATCGTGTGCGGAGCGCCGCCGAGCAAAGTGCGACGTTCCGGGCGATGCTGGTGCGGCATGGACTGGCGGTGTACGCGCAGATTCAGCAGACCGCGGGATGCAACGCCGCGCACACGGTGGAATCCCGGCTGGCGCGATGCCTGCTGCACACGCGCGACCTGTCGGGCAGCAACAACATCGTCCTGACGCAGGAATCGATGGCGCAGATGATCGGCGCGCGCCGCAACAGCGTATCGCTGGTGGCCAACACGCTGCAGCAGGCCAAATTCATCCACTATAGCCGAGGGCATATCGAGATCACCGACTTCGATGGCCTCAGCAAGACCTCCTGCGAGTGCTACGCAAGCGTGAAGGCCCAGTACGAGAGGCTGATTAATCCGCACTACGGGCGTGACGGCAGCTAGACGGCCTGCCGAATGGTCCGGCCTGATGCCGCGGACGTGGGCGCCGGGCCATTGCGTATGACGATCGTGGTAAATCGTGCAGCACCAACCACGCCGTATCCGTACATTTACGGGAATCGCGACAGGGAAGTCCGCCTGCCCTGGAATTTTAATTCGACCGGAATTAACGGGCTGTTCAATGACCGCTGGTAGTTGTCACAGTGCTGACGGGCGTGAATTCGAGAAAAGCATCGAATATTTTCTTTCGCATGCTGCGGATATCCCACTTGTGCCGGCAATTTGCGAACCCCGCGGAGTAACTACATGGCCTTTGATTTATCGATGCCGATCCTGGTGGTCGATGACTACAACACCATGATCCGGATCATCCGCAACCTTCTGAAGCAGCTTGGCTTCGAGAACGTGGATGACGCCAGCGACGGATCGGCCGCGCTCGCCAAGATGCAGGGCAAGAAATACGGCCTGGTGATTTCCGACTGGAACATGGAGCCGATGACGGGTTACGACCTGCTCAGGGAAGTTCGCGCCAGTCCGGAGCTTTCGCAAACGCCCTTCATCATGATCACCGCGGAGTCGAAGACGGAAAACGTCATCGCCGCGAAGAAAGCCGGCGTCAGCAACTACATCGTCAAGCCGTTCAATGCCGCCACGCTGAAGACCAAGATGGAAGCGGTGTTTCCGGGGTCGGCGGAGTAACATACCGCGCCCGATCCAACCGGCCTTTTTCCAGGCCGAACACCGGCCGCGATCACTCGCGGCCGACGCGATCGCCACCCGCGCACCGGCGACGAATTCGTTCTCTCCCCGCTACTTTGCCGACCTTGCTTCGCCCTGCGCGCAGACATCGCAAAGGGGCCTCTCCGTCGCCGCCCCCGGCGTAACGCGGCCGTACTACTACGGCGTAGGATTTTCACACACAGATAAGAATAAGCGGCGATATTGCGTGAGCAGAGGAGAGCTTCATGTTCACGTTTGAAACGACCGACCAGAAAGAAGTCCGGCGTTTTCGTATCGCGCAGTTCAACGGTAGAACCGCGACGATCCGAACCGGCGGGTCGACAATCACCGGTCACGTGCGCTCGGTGCTGGAGAGCAAGTCGAGCGTTCCGACACAGTGGACCATCACGATCGTCCCGACCGAACCCAAGATCAAGGCAGAGGTGTTGCGGCCGACGCCTCGCGTTCACGCCTTCGTGGAAGACTTTTATTGAGCGGCGGGACGCCCGGGGTTCGATGCCTGAGCCTTCGGTAACCGAGCAGCGTCGCCCCGAGGCCTTGCCGGCCAAGGTATTGCCGGCCTCACAACTTTATCGGAAAATCAGAAGCTGAAGCCGCCAAGGGCGTGATCGCGGCCGGGCGATGACGCACCGCCGGCGTGCCGCGCGATCCGGCGCTTACACACCACTCGAATGCAGCAACGCCGTGCGGACAAGGTCCGCCGTGTTTCGCGCGCCGAGCTTTCGCATCGCCTCGGCGCGATGGCTTTCGAAAGTCCTCGGGCTGATGCGCATTCGCAAGGCGCCCTCCTTGTTGGAGCAGCCCTCACTGATGAAGTTCAGAACCTCGCGCTCCCGCTTCGTCAACGGCTTCTGACCGGGTTCCGATGCGAACATGACGCCCGGCGTGCGTTCCCTGGTTCGGCTGGTACGGACTTCCCAGCCCGTCGCGCGGCCTGGCACCACGACGGCTTCCTCCTGCGTGCCGGCGATCTGCTTCATCATGGCGCAGACGCGCTCGGTTTGCTGAAGCGCGTTCTCCACCACTTGCTGCAGGTAAGCCCGATTGCCATCGGTTTGCGTGAGCTGGTGGCTGTGCTGCTTGATTTCGCCCATGTAGAGCAACAGCGCGGTCAACGGCCCGTTGAGCTGGCGGGCGATCGCAGCTCCCGCTTCATCCATCGCCTTTGTTCGCGCAGCGGTCAGCCGGACAATTTCAGGATCGTCGCCGCCGATCGGCGCACTGCCTTCCGTCCACTTCGAAAAGGGCGAATCAGTGATTCGGTTTTCCTGCTGCGACATGCAATTTGTTTAACAACCCTCTGCTGTTCGAGGGTTAATTTTGTACCTAGTAAGACTACGGTGAATTTACCGGAGCCCGGGGTCGTCGGCGGCGGCGATCCAGCGTCAAATCGCGCGTATTCCGCCGGAAACGCCCAACCCGCGTTAAAATCTCAGTAGTTATACTGAGAGAAAAGGCATCAAGGCACGGGCGCGAACCCCCGTAGTTACACGGGTATCTGCTTTGCATCTTAATCTGGCGCCAACTGTTTTCGTGGTTCCATGCCACGACGTTTACGCCTGCATGCGACAGTCCCGTCGTCGAGACAGAATTGATCACGCGCAAAAAACGGATCGCAATGGCACTGATCGACCAGATCCAGGAGTTCCTCCAACGGCTGACCCCGCTGACGCGCGGCAGCCTGTTGACCGAACTCGAGCGGCTGGAAGTTTGCGGCGCCGAGATTCCGGGCGCGGCGCCCGTCCTGGAGAAGTTGCGCGCCGAGTTCCGCGCCGATGGATCGAATGCCAGCCGCGTCAGCCATCCTTCGCGACTTTTTTTCGCTCCGCTGGAGCCGCTGCTGATCGACGCCGATCCGGACCATGCCAATTCGGGGCGAATATCGCGCGGCTCGCTGTCTCCCATTTGGGAATGGATCAGCCGGGATCTGCTGCCGACGATGGCGCGCGACTATGCCGGCGCGGTAAACAAGCTGATCGCCTCCGACAATCAAAAGGAAGTCCAGCGGGTTGTCGACACGTTCCAGACCAAGGTGGTCAAGTCCCTGGAGAATACGCTGGGCTCGCCGGATGCCACCCGTCAGGCCCAGGCCAAGCTCGCGACCTATACGACCGCGCGATCGGTTCCTCACGACCTGAACAAGATCCTTTGCGCGATGCGAGCACGCGTCGCGCTGGCAAAATTCAACGATGCCCTTCCGGTCAAGATCGCGGAGTTCAGCGACACACTCGTCGCCAAAGTCGAATCCCTGCTGAAACTGTTCGAAAAGAAGCACGCCGATGCGCTGCCCTTTGCGCTGGCACTGGTGGCACGGCGACTGAAGACGCCATGGCAGTTGATCCGCCTTGCCAGCAAGGCCGCGCCGAGCAAGAACGCCGCCGACATCGCCGCCACGCCCTATGCGATCACGGTCTCGATGGTACTGGATCGCCTGGACATCAGGCGGACGGCGCTGCGCGTCGCCCTGAAGAACAACCGGGTGCTGGTTGCGAAGGAAATCCTGACCGAGATCTACGACACCGAATACGCCCTGCGGGTCCGCATCGATCAGCTTGACGAATCCGAATGGGGACGGCGGCTGGAGAATCTCATCAGCGCGACTGCGACGCTCGTCGAGGCGGAAGTGAGCCGGTTTCCCGACAATGTCGGCCACGTGCTGGGATCGCGCAGCCTGCGCGGCCATCTATCCCTCTCCGGCCGCCTGACCTATCTGGCCTGGAAGGGGCGCGATGCGCTGGCCGGCGGAGCGGCCTTTTGCAGGAAACTCGTCAGCGCGGGCTGAGGAACCGGCGCCGGCCCGCGGTCGCGATGCCGGCTGAGCGCGTCACGCGATCGCCAGTGGACGGGCACGAAAAAGCCCGCCGGCTTGGCCGGCGGGCTTTGATTTCATGTCGCTGATGGCGCCAACTGATCCCTGTGATTCCGGTACATCCGCGGAAATCGGTGGGATCGATTTGCGTTACATGGCGCGGAGGTTTTCCGCGCTGGTCTTGCCGCGCATGCTGTCGACCTTCGCTTCGTACGAAAGCTTCTGGCCTTCGTTGAGCGAGCCCATGCCGGCGCGCTCGACGGCGCTGATGTGCACGAACACGTCGTTGCCGCCATCGTCAGGCTGAATGAAGCCGAAGCCCTTGGTCGCGTTGAACCACTTAACTGTTCCGGTAGACATTTGAGTTTCTCCAAGATGCGCGAATGCGCGAGTTGCCCGCACGACCTTCGCGCGGGCGTAAATCCGATTTCAGCGATGTCTTGGGGAGTGGAGCCGGTTCGGCGCGTTCAACAAGGCAGATCGATTGTTCGAATGGCAGGCGTTTACACGGCTCCGGCTGAAATAGCAAGCGAATCCCGCCAACATGACAAAACCCTAACGAAAGCAACGGCCGCGGACCAGTCGAGCCGCTGATCCGCGGTTCGGCCACGCCACACACGACCTTCCCGGTCCTGCGTGACGAAAGAGCGTTACCGCACCGGTTCCCGCGCGCAGTTCCTGCAGAATTTTCCTGCAAAATTTTACGCGCATTGCGCGCTTTGACGTTACGCGAATAATTTCAATTCCGCGCGCAGGATCACCATATTTGAAACCATGCGCGCCGCTAACAACCTTCCGCTTCAGGCGGGGGAATTTGGCGATGACGGACTCGATGCGCGGCGGCAATCTCGCGCAGACAAATACTGTTTTCGGACGCCGCAAGGTGGCGCCACGCGTGTGCGTCGCGGATGGCAAGAAGCATCTTCGGGCGTTCCTCACCGACATCCTTGAAGATTTCGGCTTCGTCACCAGCGAATGCGCGAAGGCCGACGATCTGGAAGAGATCCTCATGGCCCATCTTCCGGATATCGTCGTCATCGGCGTGTCGGTCGACGGAATCGAGGCCGGCAGAATTCTCGAGACCCTCGTGCGCCGCGAGTTCGGCGGCAAGGTGCTCGCCATCGGCGCGCGCGAGTCGATCATCGTCAGAGCCGTGCGGCAAGTCGGCGAGGAATACGGCCTCGCGATGCTGCCGCCGCTCACCACGCCATTTGCAGCCGGGGCATTGCGCGAACGCGTTGGCAAGCTTCTGCCCGAAGATCCGGTACCCCGCCCGGCGGTTCACGTCGCGGAGGCACTGCACGCCGGCTGGCTCGAATTATGGTATCAACCGAAGATCGATGCCCGCACACTGGTGCGCAGCGGCGCCGAAGCGCTGGTACGTATGCGGCATCCAACATGGGGCGTGGTCCCGCCGGCCTATTTTGTCCCGGAGGGCGACGATCCCTGTTTCCGGCGCCTGTCGGAATTCGTGATCGACCGTGCCATCGAGGATTGGCACTACCTGCTGCGAAAGCAAACCCCGACAGACGTCTCGATCAACCTGCCGGCCTCCTTTCTCAGGAATTACCAGGCGGTGCGCGAGCTCTGCCAGCGGATACCGGCGCATCCGGCATTCGGCGGCCTGCTCATCGAAGTCAAAAGCGCCGAGGTGATCGATAACCTGAACGTGCTGGTCGATGTCGCCAGGGAAATTCGGCTGCGCAACATCGCGGTTTCGATCGACGATGTTGGAGCCGAATGGCCGGCGCTGATGGGACTCGAAACGTTCCCCTTCGCCGAACTCAAGGTTGATCGACAATTCGTCACGGGCTGCGCCAACGACCGGTTGAAGCAGACGGTGTGCCGCAGCATCATCGAACTCGCCAGGGGCTATGGCGTGCGGGTCGTCGCCGAGGGAATCGAGACCCGGGCCGATTTCGTTGCCGCGAATGAAATGGGTTTCGACCTGGTCCAGGGCTACCTGTTCGGCAAGCCCACAGCGCTCAAGAAATTCGCCCGCTCCGCCCTGATCCAACCGGTGCTGGCGCCGAAGTGACACGGATCAGCGCCGCGATCGGCCGCGGTCGAACTCGGCCTTCGTCAGATCGACATCACTGACTGCCCAGATCAGCCGAGCCGGCTGATCGGATCAGCCGAGCCGGCTGATCTGTTCCTCGGTCACCACGCGCTCGACGTTCTCGGTCTTGCTCTTGATGCGATAGCGCGGGCGGCCGTCGGCCTCGATCGGCAGGCAGGTGACGATGGTATAGATGCTGCGCTGCTTCACCACGGCACGACCCTGCGGCCCCTGCAACTGGTGGTGGACATCGTCGTTGATTGCGTAATTGTGGGCCATCGCCTGATTTTTCCGGTGAGAACGGGCTTTTAGGCGCAATGGGTCAAAATTGCAACAAACTTCGTTGCTTGGCGCGACCGCCGAGATAGCATGGAACCGGCTGATTATCCTGATGATTCGGGTTAATGGCCGCGCGGAATAGCTGAATTGCGGCGTTAACCACGTAGCGTCTTCGCCGCCCCTGCCTCGCTCGATCGATTGCCGGATCGTCGAGCCGGCCAAGGGTTCCATTGCCTATGGCTGGCTTCCAGAACGGTGCAGGTGCACCTGCACCTCATTGGTTCGGCTGGTTCAACATTGAAAACTCGCCCGCTTCCTGGCCCGGGCGAGTTCCTTGCGTGTCATCCGATCAGTAGATCGCGCAGACATTGATCAGCCCGTACGACGTCAGCCTCCAGCAGCTGCCGTGACGGTAGCCGTAATGATGACCATGGCCATGGCCATGGGCGTGATGGCCGTGCCCATGTCCGTGGCCGTGTCCATGTCCATGTCCATGTCCATGTCCGTGGCCGCCGTGTCCGTGGCCACCAGCCATAGCCGCGCTGTTGATGGACAGCGAGGCCGTGCTCAGCGCGAGAACAGCAAACGCCGACACGATGAGCTTCCTGGTCCTTGTCATGGTCTTCTCCCGGTTTGCGCAGCGCGAGGATCGCCCTGCTGCGATCGAAAGCTAGATCCGCTCGATGTCGTGCGATGTGATCGCGATCACGCCAGCCGCCGGAGCGCAGCGGCATCACGGATTCGTTGCTGCTGCCAACAGCATGACCGCCGGGATGGATGCACTTGCGTATCGCGGCGCGCATATGCGGGATGATTCCCAGCATGGCATGGAACGAAGGGGAACTTGCCGCTGCGACGGCTATCGGCACCGCCTCTGGCATTTCCGATATCCGGCTAGTATGGTTTCACCTCACTTGCCGGTACACTT
>NZ_JAURXB010000225.1 GCF_030654605.1 Bradyrhizobium sp. | reverse complement strand
GGCGCCTGGAGGCACTACGCCGCGCCGGCATTGTCGAGCGGATCGACGCCGACTGCTGGCGGATCCCGGACGATTTCGAGGACCGCGCCCAGGCCTACGATGCCACGCAAGGCCGCCGAACCAATGTGCGCGTGCTCTCAGCCTATGATCTCGACCGCCAGGTCACCAGCGATGGCGCCACCTGGCTCGACCGGCAACTGGTCAACCGCGAACAGGGTGCGCTCGCGGACGCTGGGTTTGGCTCCGAAGTGAAAAATGCGCTTGAACGGCGCAAGGACGAACTGATCCGGCAGGGCCTAGCCTGGCGCCATTCCGACGGGAGTGTGCGGAGCCGAAAGGATCTTCTGTCCGCCCTTGGACGTCAGGAGGTCGAGCGGGTGGGCCAAAAGCTTGCCGGAGAACGCGGCCTCAGCTTCAGGCCGATCGAGGACGGACAAACCATTCGCGGCACGCTGATTGGCTCGGCCCAACTCGCCAGCGGGCGTTTCGCCATGATCGATGACGGGTTGGGCTTCAGCCTGGTGCCGTGGCGGCCAATTATCGAAAAGGAGATTGGACGGGAGGTCGCTGGCGTCATGCGGGGCCACAATGTCTCCTGGCAGTTCGGGCGCCAACTTGGGATCGGGATTTGAATGATTGGTCAGGAACCGACCCAAACATCCCACCATTCTAAAAACGCAAGGCAGCTCAAGGGAAAGCCAGGCAAGCAGCTTTCAGGGCCTCTGCAAGTCACCGCCAAACAATCCGTTGCGATCAACCCGAAATGTACAAGAAAGCAGAAGTTTGCATAACTCACACCTGTGCATCTTCAGGATGCTGCAAACTCGCTTGTGAATCGGCGCGGGGTCCCGACGTCGATCGGCACGCTAAACTATCGATCCACCATGCGGTGGAGAGGGCACTCTTGGACGCTTATTATTCACACGCAACAGTTTTTTGAACGGGTGTGGCAATCTCTGCCTTCAGATTGATATCTTTACGCGTACTGCTCACATCAATCGCTGAACGTTACTGTTCGGTGCGGCGTTCGATCGGACCTGCACAAGCCCGCAATGCATATCGAGGTGAAAGCCATGTCGGCGGGACAGCTTGTCACTCTGCGCTGCGAATGCGGCGTGAGAGAAGAAGGTTATGTCGGCGCTTTGGCCTGACCGGGGACTACGTCGCCGCGGAACGTAATTCGCGTCTTGTGCCACCGCATCCACATGTGCCGTACCAGGCGGCGCAGATGAGCACGCACCCCGACCCCGCCCGGCGTCGTGCTATCCTGCCTTCAGCGAATTCTGCGTATTGTTAGCGCTCGCTTGTGTGAATTCGCGGCGTCAGTTAAAGTGGCGGCATTTAGTTGACCTTGTTCACAACGATTTTAGCGGAGCAGTACTTGTATTCCGGCACGCGTGTGTATGCATCGAGTTTATTGATGGTCAGTTCATTTGCTGCGGCCTCGAAGAACGACATTGCCATCCAGATAACGCCTTGCTGAATTCGCTGATCGGAGACCGGACGAACAGTTACAGCCCCTCGGCGAGTCTCCACGGTTACCAAGTAGTCCGACGAAAGAGCCAGTCGGTCGAAGTCGGAGGGGCAGACGTGGAGCAGTGCTTCAGGACTTAACGCGTCGAGCACGTCAGATCGTCGCGTCATCGAGCCCGTATGCCAATGCTCGCGGACGCGCCCTGTAATCAGCGTGAAGGGAAACGCTGCGTCGGGCAGTTCGCTGGGACACTTACCTTCCAGGGCTGCGAGCCGAGCCCGGGGGCCTCGTGGAAAGCCGGTCGAGAACAGGCTGTCCTGCGGTATCTGATTGCTTCCTATCGGGTGATCCATCCGTAGCGGATCGTTCGGATTGAGAGGATACCGCACGCCGCGTTCGGTCTTGAGCTTTTGCCAGCTCAAGCCGTTGAGGACAGGAACAACCGACGCCATTTCATCAAAAATCGCCTCGTGCGAGTCCCGCGCCCAAGACAGTCCTAGCCGAGCCGCGATGGCGCAGGCGATTGCCCAGTCCTCGCGGGCCATGCCCGGAGGCGATAGCACAGGCTCGACGAACTGGATGATCCGGTCGGTGTTCGTGACAGTCCCGGATCTTTCCGCAAGTGCGGCCGCTGGAAGGATCACATCAGCAAAGGCGGCCGTCTCGGTTGGGAAGATGTCTTGAACCACGAGGTGGTCCAATCGGGCGACGGCTTCCCTGGTGGCGGCAAGATCGGGATTCGCCATGGCGGGATTTCCGCCGACGACATAGAGCCCCTTCATCTTTCCGGCTTTGGCGGCATCCATAATCTCAACAACAGAAAGCCCTGACCCGATCGGAATCTGCGTCTTCCATAGCGTCTCGAAAAGGCTTCTCTGCACAGCGTCGTCAAGCGTGCGGTAGCCGGGAAAATAATGCGGCAATAGACCTGCGTCGCAGGATCCCTGCACATTGTTCTGCCCACGGAGCGGATGAAGGCCAGTCCCCGAGCGCCCGATCTGTCCGCAGACCAAAGCAAAGGCGATCGTTGCGCGGATATTGTCGGCTCCGTGCACATGCTGAGAGGCGCCCATTCCCCAAAAGCACATGGCGGCCGGCGCCTTCGCGAAAAGACGAGCGGCCTCCACGATGGCTTCAGCTGAAACGCCACAGATTCGGGCCGCCACGTCCGGCGTATAGGCTTCGACGCGCTGGACAAGTTCGTCGAAACCCTCCAGTCGATCATCGACAAACTTGCTGTCATAGAGCCCTTCGGCAATCACGAGCTTCGTCATAGCCGACAAAAGTTGGACGTCCGTACCGGGTCGCAATTGCAGGTGGACTGTCGCCAGCCGCGCTAATGGTTGCTCGTAAGGATCGATCAGGATGAGCTTGGTACCGCGCCGAATGGCGTTTTTCATGATCGAGGCGGCAACGGGGTGGTTCACTTCAGGGTTCGAGCCGACCATAAGAGCCACATCCGCGTTAACTATCTGCTCGATCGGGACAGTGACGGCGGAAAACCCGATGGCTTCCGCGAGTGGCGGTACCGAGGCGCAAAGCCGGGTGCAATGATCGATATGGGCGGTGCCGAAGCCGGTCCGTGCAAGCTTCTGGAGAATATATGCGTCCTCGTTGGTTCCCTTGGCCGATCCGAGAACGGCCAAGACATCCCCTCCGTGACGATCTCTTAGGTCGGCGAAGCCGGACGCGGCACGATCCAGCGCTTCGTCCCAGGTCGCGGGGCGAAACATCTCCAGTACCTCGGCGCCCCGAAAATTATGCGAAGCATCTTTGGGGGCGTCGTCGCGTCTGATGAGCGGGACGGTAAGACGCTCGGCATGTCGCAGGTAGCCGAAGCCGAAGCGTCCCTTGACGCAAAGCCGACCGTGGTTGGCCGGCCCATCCGCGCCGTCAGCATACACGACGCGATCCTCGGCGACATGCAGATTTACCCGGCAACCGACGCTGCAGAATGGGCAGACCGTCTCCGCCGAATACTCGATCGCTACCGGTGCTTCAGGCGCGAAGAGCACGGCCGGTGACAAGGCGCCTGTGGGGCACACCTGGACGCACTCTCCGCAGGACACGCAACTGCTGTCGCCGATATCCTTGCCGGTATCGAACGCAACGTGGAGTCCGTCACCGTGACCGGCGAGCGAGATCACGCCGTTGACCTGAACGTCCTGGCAGGCGGACCTGCACAGGCCGCAGCGGATGCACGCGTCCGCATCGACGGTGATCGCAGAATGATTTCGGTCCGGCTCCGAGCGCACCGCGCGGTTGCCGAACCGGCCACTATCGGCCTCGACCCGTCGCACTAGGCGCTGGAAAAGCCCATCCGGGTGCCGCTTCGCCGCCGGCTCGCTCATTTCAGATGCAAGGAGTTCCACAACGGTGCGTCGCGTGCGCCTCGACAGGGCACTATCCGAACGGACCACCATCCCTGGCGCAACGCTGTGGCGGCAAGCCGGCACAAGGCCGTCATGGTTGTTCAACTCGACGAGACACGTCCGGCATGCGGCGATGGGCAGATAGCCTTCGCGCATACAGGCGCAGAGATGCGGCAGGTCGACCCCCGCCGCAACAGCCGCCTCGAGAATGGTTATGCCGACGGCGGCCGGAACCGTCTTGCCATCGATGTCGATGTCGAAAAAATTCATCGCTCATGCTCCGTTAGGATCGGGGTGACCCGCGCGAGGAACTTTCCGGCGCTTCGACCGAGGCCGCAAATGGACGCTTCGCTCATCACCGAGGCGAGGTCATCGAGCAGGCGGCGATCGAGTGGCCCGCCCGCGAGCGCGCGCGCCATCTTGGCGGTACCGATACGGCAGGGAGCGCATTGTCCGCAACTCTCCCGCGCAAGAAAGCCCGCCATTTTTTCGGCGATCCATCGAATGTCGTCGGTCTTGCCGAACACGACGGCGCTGCCGGTGCCGAGGCTCAGCCCCGATGCCAGAAGCTCGGCCAGCGGCACGCCGCAGCGGGAAGCCGGAACTATAGTCCCTGCCGATCCGCCGATGACGACACCGCCGAGCTCTTCCTCCTCGCGCATACCACCAGCCGCTCGCACAAGCGCGTCGAGCGAAGGCAGGGCCCGGATTAGTTTGGGCCCAGGTTTCCGAACCCGACCGGACACGCTGTAGAGCAGCATATCGGGATCGAGCAGGGCGGAAACCGGCACGGCATCCTCGTGGACCGCGCCCCAGGCGCCGCGAAGGCGGTAAAGGGTCTCGACGTTGTGGACCAGCGTCGGTCGTCCCTGCAACCCGCGCTCAGTCGGATAGGGCGGACGCTCACGCGGGCGAGCAGGCCGCCCCTCCAGGCTGGCAATCAGAGCAGTTTCCTCGCCGCAGATATAGGCGCCGCCACTACGCCGCAGATGGACATCGAGCCCCGCGGTCAAACCTGCGGCGACCGTATCGTCGATCGCGCGACGCACAATGGCATGAAGATCCGCGTAATCGTCGCGCAGATAGAAAAATAGCTGCTTTGCTCCGGTAACCGATGCGGCAACGAGCGCGGCTTCCAGTACGCCGTGCGGATCGCTCTGCAGGATGAAGCGATCCTTGAACGTCGCAAGTTCGCCTTCGTCCGCATTGACGACCACCACCGGCTCTCCTCCTGTCGCAATCAGGCTTTGCCACTTGCGATGCACGGGAAACCCGACGCCAGCTCGACCGACAGCGTTCCGGCCAGCGATGTTCTGCAGAATTTGATTTTTTTCCGTCGGCATCCGCTGCAGCCTGTTGACGACTGTGTAACCGCCGGCCGCGCGAAACGTCTCGAACGATCGCGGCGCCGGTTCGGAGTCCGGCACGTCGCAACGTCCTCCGCAAACGCCGGGACGCATCTCGCGATCGATGTCCGCTGGTCCGCGCAACAGCGCACAGACCAAGTCGCAGCAATTGTTCGTATAGTTGCCGTAGGGAACAGTGGCGCCGTAGTTTACGGCCGGAAACGCCGTCGCCACTTCGTAGACCTCGGCCGAGGTAAGCCGAAGACGTTCCGCGATATACTGAAGCCCAGCTTGGGAGACGCTCCCCTGGCGGTCACGGATGTCGAGAAGGATTTCCAGCAGCCCGTCGCGTGCGGTGCCGTGCGACAGCAGCGCCGTCTCGATCGCCGCGATCTCCTGCGTACCGGCAATAGGCCCGCCTGCACCGTACGATCTTGGACGCTTATGCTTTGACCGCACTATAGAGCTCCTCGCGCACACTCGCCTTGAAATCGTCCGACGGCCCGTCGAAGAAGATCCGGCCATCCTTGAGCGCCACAATGCGGTCGGCATAACGAACCGCCAACTCGACCTGGTGCAGGCTGCACAAGACGGAAAAGCCGCAATCACGAGCTGCTTGCTGAAGGATCTGGAGAATATTCTCGGAAGACTCCGGGTCGAGGCTCGATATTGGCTCATCGGCCAGGATCAATTCGCCCTGCTGGGCGAAGGCTCGAGCGATCGCCACGCGCTGCTGCTGGCCTCCGGAAAGCGTTTGGGCTTTCTGATAGGCTTGGTCGAGCAGGCCAACACTATCAAGGCAAGCCAAGGCGAGTTGCCGGTCGGATTTCGAGAAGCGCCGCAGCATCGCGCGCATCGTCGACGTGTAGCTGAGCCTAGCCGCAAGCACGTTATCCAGGGCGCTGAGGCGCTTGACGAGGTTGAACTGCTGGAAGATGAACCCCACTTGGCGGCGAAAATCGTTTAGTGCGCCGGCGTTTAGACTCGTTATTGTGGTGTTGTTGATGCTGATATGACCGCTATCAGGCTCGATTAGGCGGGTGAGACAGCGGAACAATGTGGACTTCCCACCGCCGCTCGGTCCCAAAAGCACGACGAACTTCCCTCTGGGGATCGAAAAGGACACGTCGTCGAGGACCCTGCGGGTGTTAAATGACTTGCAGAGATTTCGCACAGTGATGACGTCGGTCTGCGCAGCATCGAATGGTTGGCAACGGGTCAGATCGATCGGTGTGACGGTATTCAAGGCATTTCTCCTCTGCTGAGCCGTACCGGTGCGCCATGACCAGCGCTGCTGGCCGCGTCGGGATTCAGAATTTTGTTACGCACCCAGGAGCTCAAACTGTCTATGGCGACGACCATAATCAGGATGACGCCGAGAACGGTCAGCATCTTTGGAAAATCGAGCAGGTCGATGGAGTCCTTCAGCGTCTGCCCGATTCCGCCCGCGCCGACGATACCGAGTACGGTCGAGGCTCGGACATTGAACTCCCAGATGTACAGCGTCGTCGCGATGATGTTCGGCCAGACATCAGGAAGCAGCGCATAGCGAAAGGTCTTCACGGGGCCCGCGCCTGTGAGTTGGACGGCCTCCACCGGGCCAGGGTCGGCCGGCTCGATTACCTCGGTGAGCAACTTACCCAGGGCGCCGACCATATTGAACGTGATCGCAAGCACGCCGGTGAAGGGGCCGAACCCGACGGCCGCAACGAAGATCAAGGCGAATACTAGGATTTCCGTCCCTCGCAGCACGGAGAACAGGCCTCGCACTAGGCGGTAGATCAGCATATTCGGTGTCGTGTTGCGTGCGGCGAGCGGCACCAACGGCAAACAGATCACGAGAGCGAATATCGTCCCTACAGTTGCCATGGCCAGGGTCTGGAATGCATCGCGCAGGATTCGGTCGATGTCGCGCAGGTCGGGAGGAAACATCTGCACGAACCAGTTCGCGATCTTGGGAAGGCCGCTGGCCAGTTTGTAAATGTCGATCCGCACGGCCGAGAAGCAAGTGGCCAAGAACGCCGCTACGCAGATAAAGATCAGGACGTTCCGAATGTTGCGCCAACAAAATACCCGTACACCAGGCTCCATAAAGCGTTTTTCTGACAAGTCAGCGATCAACACAGATCCTCCCCCGCAATTACGGCAACTCGTCGTCCCAGAGCGGTGAGACCGCTGGCCTGGTAATGAGTTCGTCCATAGATTTCGTGCGACCGACGAGCGCTGAAAATATCCACCCGCCGCCGGTCGCGCAGGAATACGGGCAGGGCGCCAGAATGCGCTCGCCCAACTGAATGTAATCAGGTGCGCAGCTTGCCGGTTACGCGTCCGGCTTCCTCGATGATCGCGTAGTCCTTGTGGCTCGCAGGGACAAAACCGTTGTACCCGCTGCCCATGAGCGACTGCGCTTTCTCCTCCGAAAGCCCGACCAGGATCGCCAGGAGTTTCTTCTTCAACTCCGGATCGAAATTCTTCGGCACGCAGATAGCGTCATTCGGAAGTTGATCGGAAGTCCAATAGACCTTGACCTTGTTGGGGTCCATTTCGCCAGCTTCGATCATGCCGTTGCGACCTCGATCCATGTTTGAACCGAGGTCGATCAGGCCCTGCTGGATCATCGAGACGTTGTTTCCGAAAGTTGCGCCCTCGCGCAACTGGAAGAAATCACGCGGATCAATGCCGTTTTTCACCAGGAAGGCGTAGGGGACGAGCCAGCCGGACGTATTGCCCTGATCGCTCAGCGACAGCTTCATTCCCTTTGCGTCCTTCGGGAACTCCTTGATCGAAAGATCCGGCCGTCCTTCGATGATGGCGTGGTAAAACGGCTTGCCACGATATTTTGCAGTCGCGAGCACTTCAGTGCCGACCCGGTGATATGCCAGCACATAACCCCACGGTCCGAGCCAGCCCACATCTACGTGGCCATTGGTCATAGCGACCGATATTGCAGACCAGCTTTCGGGGGACACCAGTTCGTAGGTGGCCCCCATCTCGTCAGCGATGTATTTGAAGACGGGCTCGAATTCCTTGAGGGTGATGGCTGGGGTTGGACGAAGTGGGGCGATAGCAAACCGCAGATGCAGTTTGCCATTGCGCATTTCCTGACCGCGAGCCGCGCTGGCGGCAAGGCCGAGCGAAGCTGCAGAAATAGAGGAGGCGGCAAGCGCTCCGAAACGACGACGCGTCAGCATGAAAGTCTCCATAGATCAATTCTGTTTGAGGCATCGACCGCACGCCGTGCCTTGCGCTTGCAACGTGGGCTATCGTCTTGCGCCTAGTTGCGAGGGTAGAATTATATTAACGAATGAAAATTGAATAACATTCGTATTACGATATGATGACGATTTAAGAAACTCGCTATAGAATGACAATAAAAGCAAATAATCAGACATTTTTATCATCGGAAAATCGGATTTATCTTGAAAAAGATTTCGTTTTGTAATGTCAATAATCTAATTTCGCGTGAGTTCGCGTATTCGGCGCGCATTTGTTCAAGAGCAACTATTCCGCGATGCCGCCGCCGGCGCGTGAACAAGACGATCAGGCCAACCGGTGGAGCGTTGGCGAAGTTAATCCGTCAGCAGGAGACTGAGACCCAGATGCTAGTTCTATCTCAAGTTCAGACGTTTCTTGCGATCATAGATGAAGGAAGCATCCAGTCTGCGGCGACGCGCTTGTCGTGCTCGCAGCCCACCGTCTCGCAACAACTGCGAAAGCTTGAGGAGTTTTTCGGCGTTCCGCTAGTCGTGCGCAACAGAGGCCACTCGGCTCCAACACGAGAGGGCGAGCTCTTTCTGCCACATGCGCGATCATTGCTCGCCACAGCTGAGCGAGCCCGCGAGCTGATTGAGGAGCGCCATCTCGTTGTCGCGGCAAGCGGCAACGTCGGCGTATTCCTCGCGCCTCGCTTGGTTGCTGGCTTCGAAAGGCAGCTGGGTCGAGAAGGAATCGTCGATCTTCGTATCGGCGCCAATCGACGCGCGATCGATGCGCTCCTATCTGGTGAAGCCGATGTGATCATGACCGAATGGGCCGAAGATCATGCTTCGGTGGAGTGGCTGCGCTGGCGTCGAGAAAAGCTTGTCGTGATCGTGGCACCAAATCATCCCCTGGCCCAACGCGGCTGTATCAGCAAAAAAGAGCTGTTGGAGTATCCGATGATGGGCGGCGAGCCTGGAACTGGAACCGGGCGCCTCCTTGGAAGCCTTTTTGGCAAGGATGTCGAAAAACTCCGGATTGAGCGCCAGCTCGGCAGTACAGCAGCAGTAAAGGAAGCGGTTAAGGCAAATCTTGGCGTGTCGATCGTGCTTGCTTGTTCGGTTACCGAGGATATGGCCTTTGGCTCTCTCGTAGCGATCGACATCGAGGAAGCCGACATATTCAAGAATCTGTTCTTGGGGGTTTCCGGAGAAAGTCCGGAGACATCCCTGTCTCGTCAATTTGCCCGGTTTTGCAGCGCGGCAGGCACGACATCCGATGCGTGAGTGCAGATCGCCACCTGGGCAGCAAGGGCAATGTCGTGGTCGGCAAGGTTCTGTATCCGTCATCCTCATCGTTTCTGCCGTGCGCCGCATGACAGCGGCATTTCAGCCACCGGTCTCTGACCAATCGTAAATAATCGTGCAGACCACTCCGCCAATTCCTGAGGAAGCTCGACCGATGACACGAAAGACTTTGATCACAAACTGGGTGCATTCCGAAGTCATCGATTTGCTGCGGGTCCGTGGGGACGTCGAGGTCAATCTTTCACGGCAGCCATGGCTAAGGGAGACCATACTATCCCGATTACGGAATGCGGATGCCATGATCGCGTTCATGACGGACCATATCGACGATGAATTTCTCGAACAGTGTCCGCATCTGCGGGTTATCGCCTGTGCTCTCAAGGGTGCTGACAATTTCGATCTCGCCGCCTGTCGACGTCGCGGTGTCGCAGTGAGTATCGTCCCAGACCTGTTGACGGCCCCAACGGCTGAACTGACCGTGGGGCTCATGATAGCTCTTGGCCGGAACCTGCTTGCGGGCGACCGGTTGATCCGGGAAAAATCCTTTGCGGGGTGGCGCCCAATCCTCTACGGAACAGGCCTTGACGGAGCAGCCGTAGGAATTGTCGGAATGGGCTCTGTTGGGCAGGCGATCGCGCACCGGCTCCGTGCATTTCGCTGCCGGTTGGCCTATTATGATGCGAGACCACTTTCGCCTGCCAAGGAGGACGCGTTTGGCCTCATACGGCGCGATCTTGCACAGCTGCTCGCCGAGAGTGACTATATAGTGTTGGCTCTACCCCTCGCCGCGAATTCCTTGCACCTGATCAATGCTGAAATCTTGGCCGGAATGAAACCGGGCGCTCTCCTGATCAACCCGGCGCGGGGCTCCCTGGTTGATGAGGTTGCAGTTGCCAATTCTCTCGAGTCGGGCCACCTCGGCGGTTATGCCGCCGACGTATTCGAAGTGGAAGACTGGGCACGACAGGACCGTCCGACTTGCATCGAGCCGCGGCTGCTGGCGCATCCTGGCACTGTCATGACGCCCCATCTCGGCTCTGCTGTCGCTGCCGTACGGCGCGACATTGCCCTGGCCGCTGGGCGAGACATCCTGCGTTTTTTGGATGGTGAAGCAATGCTGGGTGGGGTCGTCGATCCCCGCACGGCCAGCGCGACGATCTCATGATCGTCGATTGCCTCGCTTAGAAAGGAATGCCGTCGCCGTTCGCCGACGACAGCTCGCTCGGCTCGGCCGCTGCACTTCGTCGTGACGTCGCGGGCGCCGGTGCGTTCTGTACTTCCGGGCCTCGAACCAATGATCTTCGCTGTCTTGACGTCAGGCGCCATTTTTGTGTTTGTTACGCTGATATGGAATTTTGTGTTTGTTACGCTGATATGGAATGATGAAGTGAATGACTGGAACAATCCGCCGCCGGGCTTCTGCGAGGTCGACGGGTCGCCCACGGCGGCACGTCGGTGGCGCGATCGTTCATCCAAACCCTAACGATGGTCGATATCGCCACGGGCTGGACGGAGTGCCTTCTGTTGGTGACGCGGGATAGCTCGCTGGTTGCCGAGGTGATGAAGCACGCACAGAGCCTGTTCCCCTGGCTTCTACGCGGTGTAGGCTTCGACAAGCGTAAGGTCGGAAATTACATAGTAATTTCAATTGTATATGAGTTCGTAGTTTTGTTCTGAATGGCGCGCCATTCTCTAAAAATATTTCAAGGTCGTCGCAAAGCTCGAAATCACAAATTGAGGGCACTGCCCCGATCGTCCCCGAATTCCCGAATCGGATAGACTGCGGTTTAGGAGATTCCATGAGCGCATCCGAAGGCCGGCAAGAGTACGTAGACCAGCGACGTTGCCCAAAGTGCGATGAGTGGTATGCGGTCGCGACCGCAAATGAGGAAGGCTCGAATCCCGCCGCTTGTCCGAAGTGTGGATGGCGCCCCCACAGCACTGCGGATGGAGAATAGCCTGACGCATAGTCGGCGCAAATCTTCCCCCATATCGATTCGATGTCTGGGAATCTGTACGCAAAAGTTGTACGGTTACTAATATGCAAGTGGGAATCACCGGTCATCAGGAGAGGGAGGGCATAGATTGGAAGTGGGTCGAGGCGACCCTCCAAACTGAAATTAGAGCCGGTCCCGGTTGTCTGAACAGAATTTCCGCCTCGATAAGTGGAGCCTCTGCCGGGGTTAGGCCGCCAAGCGGAATGGCGGCTGGTTGAAGTAGGCTTGATCTGGTGTGGCGTCGTCAAGGCTTTGGTGCGGTCGGCGGCCATTGTAGAAGTCGAGGTAACGGCCGATCGAGGCGCGGGCCTCGCTGACGTTGTCGTAGGCCCGCAGGTACACCTCCTCGTATTTGACGCTGCGCCACAGCCGCTCAACGAACACGTTGTCGCGCCATGCGCCCTTGCCGTCCATGCTGATGGCGATGCCGTTGCTGGCGAGCAGGCCAGTGAAGGCCGAGCCGGTGAACTGCGAGCCCTGGTCCGTGTTGAAGATTTCCGGCTTGCCATGACGAGCCATGGCGTCCTCCAGTGTCTCGACGCAGAAGGCCGCCTCCATCGTGATCGAGAGCCGCCAGGACAATACCCGGCGAGTTGCCCAATCGAGCACGACGGCGAGATAGACGAAGCCGCGCGCCATTGGAATGTACGTGATGTCCATCGCCCAGACATGGTTCGGCCGCGTGATCTGCATACCGCGCAGCAGATACGGATAAATCTTGATATCTGCGGTCGTATAACGCCGGCGTCAGTGTATTCGCATGTGGATCAGACTTTAGGCTCTTGGGAGCAGCGGCCAATCTACAAAGCAAACGTCCAAACGTTCGTGACATTGCGGGAGGTTAGTCCGAGAGTTCCAAAGGAGGTGCTCCGGCGGCTTCCTCACTATTTCCCCGATGCGGCTTATACATTTCCGCTTGATCCGTCATACGAACCTGACAGGTCTAACATGTCCGCAGAAATGAAAGAAAAATTTCCGGCCAATGAGGACCGTCAGAGGGTGTTCGCCGAATTGCAGCAATGTAATCGGCATGGATTGGTGATGCCGGTTGACACGCTGCACATGTATTACGCGGCTTTAGAGTCAAAGGCCTGCAAACTCTCGGCCCTCGGTGCGCACTATCGTAGGCTCGCGGAGTTGAACCGAATTTAGTCCCCCGACCGTACCCAGCGAGATATCTGAAATTCCAAGCGATCGACTCAGTCGCTGACGGCGAGCGCCGGTGCTAACTCCTGTAGGCACCTACGCCGCCGATTTTCGTCCACGAATCCGTGGCGGCGGCGCGATCAGCGCTTCCGCAGGAATGTTCCACTCGCGGTGCAGCTTCCAGGCCATGTTCATCGTGAGGGGACGCTTCCGTGTCAAGATGTCGGATGCGCGCTGCCGCGAACCGAGCAGTCGTCCGAGGTCGGCCTGGGTAAAGCCGCCGGTTTCCATCCGGTAACGAATCGCCTCGATCGTTCCGGGCGGCTCGATAGGCCAACGCTTGCGTTCGTAGTCCTCGACAATCAAGGCCAGAAGATCGAAGCGATCCGCCTCCGGCGTGCCTGGCTTCGGTTCGTTTTCGAAGTACTGCTCGATCTCTTCCAGTGCCCCGTCGTACTCGGCCTCGGTACGAATGGGACGGATCACTTTCTTCGCCATGAAACGGTCTCCGGATCGATACGATCGTATTCTGCATGGGTTCCGACGAACTTCACCAGCACGCGCTTAAACGCAAACGAGATGTGGACGATCAGCCGGTACTTGTTGCCGCCGAGGTCGAAGATGGCCCTGTTGTCGCCGACAAAATCGACAGTGCTGCCGAACTGCCGCTTGATCTCGGCTGGATTGGCCCATTGTGCCCCGGACGCAATCGCGAACCACGCCCGGATCGGTCCCTCCGCCCGCGGGTGACGCGCCCAGAATTCCCTCAGCGTCCGGCGGGCGATGACCTGCATCCCGCCATCATATCATGTCACCAATCTGGTGACAATACTTCTACCCGCACGCCTCACCCTTCCGGCAATCCCGCCGCCGCCATCGACCGAATGATCCGGTCGGCCGCCTCGAGATAGACCGGGCTGGAATTCTTCGTGGGCGTCGGGACGTTGCGCACGTTCGAGCCTGGCCGCAATTCGCGGCCCTTTTCCATCGCCGCCCTGGCTTCGTCGGTCTTGCCCAGTTGCTGATAGGCGGCCGCCAGCAGCATATGCGTGCGCCCGCTGGCGGATGTGATCGCGATCGATTTCTGCAGCCACGGCACGGCGTCTTCGGCGCGGCCCATCAGCAGATTGGCCCAGCCGGCGCCGATCATCCAGGTCCAGCGCGAGACCTGCGGGGTGTCGAAGCGGTCCGCCTGCCTGAATGTCGCCAGCGCGTCCTCGAACCGTCCCGTTTGAATCTGGGCAAGGCCGACATGGTACAGCGCGATCCCGTTCCACGGATCGAAGCTCAGGGCTTTGGCGCAGGCCACAAGGCTGGCGTTGAACTGGTTGGTGGCGTTGAGGAAGCGGCAATAGGCCTCGTGCGCCGGGAGGTGATTGGGCCTTGCGCGCAACGTCTGCTGCAGGATCGCCTCGGCCCTGGTCTCCGCCGCCTCGCGCTCGGCCGGGCTCAGCCAGACCATCTGGACGCCGCGCATCAAGAGCGCGGCCAGCGCGATCTGAACGTCGGAATTGTCGGGTTCTTCGGCCAGCGCTTTCTCCAGCATGGCCTGCGCCGCCTGAAAACGTTCCGGCGAGGTCTGCTTGATATGGGCGGTGGCCTGTTCGATCACGACCCTGCTGCTATCAGCGACCCGCGTATCCGTGTTCAGCAGTTCGTTGATGCGCAGCGCCAGGGCGTGACCGACGCCGGCCGCCAGCCGCGACGGCTGCAATTGCAGGTCGGTGTCTGCCAGGTTGATCGAAGTGGAAGCGGTCCACTTGACCTCGCTGGTTGCGGTTGAGGTCATGCGCGCCCGCACGGTCCACGCCTGCTCGCTCTTTTGCAGTTCGCCCTTCACCACGAAGTCGGCCTGCGGTGTGGCCGCTTCCGCCGTCAGGACGCGGATGTTCTCGATCTTCGCCAGCCCGTCGGCGAGACGGCCGCTGACGTCAGCCGCCATCCGGGCGACCAGCGGATCGTTGCCGGCGCCCGCGATCGGCATCACGGCGATGGTCGCGGGCCCGCGCGCAAGGATCAGGCCGGGGCGCAACGTCCATGTGGCGATGGCAGCGCCCAGCATGGCGAGGCCCGCGACGGAAGCCAGCGCGAGGCTGCGACGCCGGCCAAAGCCGGGCGGGCGTTCGGCGGCTTCAACGTTCGTTTCGGCTGCCGCCCTGGTGTCCGGCGCGGCGTGCGCAGGCGCGCTTGTGGTGACGTCTTGCGGCGCCGCCGTGTCAGTCACCTCGGCCTCGAACAGATAGCCGCGGCCGGTGATCAGCCGGATCATCTGGCGCTTGTCGTCGCCGAGCGCTGCGCGGATTTCGCGAATGCATTGAAACAGGCTGTCTTCGCCGACATGGACGTTCGGCCAAACCGCTTCCAACAATTCTTGCTTGCTGAGAACGCGCCCCGAACTGGTGGCGAACAGCCGCAGCATCTCCAGCGTCTTGGGCCGGAGCTTGATCGCCCCGCCATCGGGGCGACGCAACTCGGCGCGCTCCGAATCCAGCTCAAAACCAGAAAAGCGCAGCACCATGCCCTCCGACCGACTTCTCATTCAGTGCACGGATAGGCCTTGAAACCGCGGCCAAACGCATAGGAGCGCCGAATATCAGAAAAATTCCAGAATGTCTCAGCCATCGCTTCGAGACCTGCGCGGCGGCTTCTCGGTCGGCGCCACCTTCGTGGTGACCTGTGCGGATTCTGTTTATCAGAATCCAGAGTCAAGCCCTCGAAATAAAAATATTTCGCTTAACACGTCGGGCAAATCACCTTTAGCAATTTGCCCGTCTCACCCGACAAGGGGCGTTGCGCACGTCACGAACGCGCGGTGGGATGCGATGGACGCGACAGTGTCGGGCGCGCAGTTGCAGCCGCAGGGCGAGATGAACCTCGTGAGCGGCATGCGGCGTGTAGACGGACGGCGCTGCTAACTATCCTCGCTGGAACTTGCCGGGACGCACGAGGACCGGCAAGACCTCTGGCAGGATGGGCGCGGACGGCGAAATCGTGTGGTCCTGACGCCCCCATGCTGGCGTCAAGTCGTGTGGAGAGGCATCCGGCCCAACCGGGCTTGATGCATCTGCGATCCGCAAGGCGACGGTGGCAAAAGTGCAAGGCTCACCGGGGAGATCACCTATAAGCCGTAACCCATCGTGCAGGGAAAGCCGGATGATCCGGTTCACCTGTGGTCTACTCGTGCACTTCCAGTGCACGACCGCGGGTGCAATCGGCGCCCGGCTTTCCCTGCGCCCTTCTTTCTCAGGAAGGGTGAAACCGACGCAAACCTCGGGCGCATCGCGCCGCGAGAATGCGGACGCATATCTTCGCGCTATTTGAATCTGAACATGACGTTTGAGTGCACGCCGCTCGCACAAACACCGCTGTCATCGCACGGCTTGACCGGGCGACCCGGTATTCCAGAGACGCCAGCGATAGAGCCGAGAAGCCGCGGCGTACTGGATCGCCGGTCAAGCCGGCGGCGACAGTTCTGGTTGTGGCGGCGCCTTTCCGAGCCCGGCTTCCTCCAGGGGAGGGTGAATACAGGATTCCAGGCCCGCTCAATCCTTCCGGAACACGATCGACGCCATCCAGCCCGTCATCAGCGCCATGAACGCCGTGGCCAGGCCATAGGCAAAACCGTTGTTGCGCGCGGAGTTGGCGACGAACTGCTCGAAGCCGACCTTGACGATTTCGAACGCGGTGTCGGTCTTGGTCACCAGCGCGCCGTCGGAGAACAGCTTGATCTCGACGTCATAGGTGCCGATCGGCACTTCGCCGGGCAGCGGAATGCCGGTGCGAAACAGCGTCGGCGTCAGGAACGTCACCGCCGAGGTCTCTTCGCGATAGAGGCCGTGCTGCGAGCGCAGCCGCACGAAGGCGCTGCGGAACGGATCGTTCGGCACCACGTCGGCATAATCGGGTCCGACGCGCTGGGTCAGCAACACGTTGTTGAGGCCGAGCTGCTGGCGCCGCGTGACCTCGGGCGAAGCGATGGCGTCGAACGGCCGGTTGGAAAACAGCGCCAGATAGGCCGGCACTTTGAGAAACTCCCGCGAGTCGGTGTTGATCCAGATGCCGAGCTTGCGCTCCTTGCGGCGCGTCACCATGTCGGCGCGCGGCCCGGAAACGGTCACGACCAGATCGTAACTGGTGCGGGTCGCAGGCGTCGAGGCGTCCTTTTCGACCGAGCCGAACAGCACCAGTTCCTCGCCGGAATAGTTCGGCGTCACGGTCACGCGGTGGTTCGAGACCGAGACGATCAGCCGCTCCGCCTGTGCCGGCGATGCGGTGAAGCCCGCGCCCAGCGCCAGCGCGAGAACGACGGCTGCGAGTGAGGTGCGCGCGATCATCCCGCACCTCCGGTTTCCCGGACGGTGAAGAGCTCGTCGGGACGGATCCCGAGTTCGATCGCAAAACGGATGCCGACCGCGAGAATCAGCAGGCCGAGCAGTAGCCGCAGATGCTCGCCGCGAATCTTCTGGCCCGCCCGCGCGCCGAACTGGGCGCCGGTGACGCCGCCGACCATCAGGATCAGCGCCAGCACCGCATCGACCAGATGATTGGTGACCGCATGCAGCATGGTGGCGATCACCATGGTCACCAGGGTCAGCACCATCGAGGTGCCGATCACGGTCGAGGTCGGCACGCGCAACAGATAGATCATGATCGGAATCAGGATGAAGCCGCCGCCGATGCCCATGATCGCGCCGATGAAGCCGATGATCAGGCCGACCACGATGACCGGAATCACCGAAAGGTAGATCTTGGAGCGCTTGAAGCGCATCTTGAGCGGCAGCCCGTGAATCCAGCCGTGGCTGCCCGAGCGCCGCGCCAGCGAGGCCACGCCGCGCCGCGCCCGCAGGATCGCGCGCAGGCCTTCCCAGAACATCAGGCCGCCGACGCTGCTGAGCAGGATGACGTAGGACAGCGCGATCAGGAGATCGAGCTGGCCGAGCGAGCGCAGCAGCGTGAAGGTCCATACCCCGAGCCCGGTGCCGACGATGCCGCCGCTCAACAGCACCAGCGCCAGCGCCGGGTCGATGGCGCGCCGGCGCCAGTATGACAGCGCGCCCGAGAACGACGAGGCGGCGATGTGGCTGGCCACCGAGGCGACCGCGACCGCGGGCGCGATGCCGACGAAGATCAGCAGCGGCGTCATCAGGAACCCGCCGCCGATCCCGAACATGCCGGACACGAAGCCGACCGCCGCGCCCATCGCCAGGATGAGGAAAACGTTGACCGGAATGTCGGCGATCGGGAGGTAGAGCTGCACGCGCTATACTTCTGCTATGGGCCGCAAGGTCGGCCGGGGCCGCTCACGGTCTGGTTTCTTGATCGAGCATTGGCCGGCAAGGAATTCACGATAAATCCGGGATGCGCCCGCGAAAGCGGTGAACGCCGGTTGCCGAGCCCTGCATAACCGAAATCGGCAGTGGGAGGGACTAAAGAATCCGCGACGGGGCAATTAATTGCCGTGAGCCGCCCGGCGACCTCACGGCATGGTTGATGGTTTGGATTAATGCGCGGCGGCGGCGCGCTTGGCCGCGACCGGCCTGGCCGCGGGCTTCGCGGTAGTGGCCTGCACCGGGGCCGCATCCCAGCCGCCGGCCGGGGCCGCCACGTTGATGGCGTCGTCGGGCTGGGGCTCCGGCGTGAAGGTCTGGATCGCGAGCTTGGCCGCTGCCAGCGACTGGGCGTCGAGCCGCTTGGCGATATCGTCGCGCTTGCGCACCGAATCCGCGTCGCCCTGCGCCGCGGCCAGGCTGAACCATTTGAAGGATTCGGCGAGGTTCTGATCGACGCCGATGCCGCGGGCATAGAGGATGCCGAGGTTGAACTGGCTGTCGGCGACGCCGCGATCGGCCGCCTTGCGGAACCATTGCGACGCGTTCTTGTAGTTGGCGCCCTTGCCGCCGCCGTCGGCGTCGAGCACCGCCAGATTATGCATCGCCTTGGCGCTGCCGCGCTCGGCGGCCTGCATGTAATAGCGCCGCGCGATTTCGACGTCCTTCTTCACGCTGAGACCCTTCTCATAGAGGGTCCCGAGCCGGAAGATCGCCGGCACCACGCCGGCCTGCGCCGCGCGGTCGTACCATTTGGCGGCTTCGTCGAAATTCGCTGCAACGCCTTTGCCTTCGGCAAAACGCACGCCGATCTCGTAGGCCGCGGTGGCATCGCCCTTCAGCGCCGCCGCGCGCAACGCGGGTCCGCCGATCGCCTCGGGCAGCCGCTCACTCGGCGGCACCTGCACCTGGGTGAGTTTGCGGCTGGCAGGCGGAGCCTGCTGCGCCGGAATCGCACCGGTGATGTCGCTTGCCGATATCGGCAAGGAAGCGGGTGAGGAAGCGGGCGAGGAAGTGGATGAGGCAGCCGGGATCGCCGCCGCCTGCGGGATGGCGATCGTCGCGGTGGCGTCGGGCGCCGAGTTGTTGAACGATTGCCGGCCGATCGGCGTCGGCGAGGTCATCGAGGGCGGGGCTGGCGCCGGCGTGGCCGGCCTGGCGCTGTCGGCGGCGGGCGGCTGGGCCGCAGGCGCCTGCTCCATCGAGCTCTCCATCGCGGGCATCGGCGGCGCAGTTTCCCGGTCGAGCAGCGTCATCGCCATCTTGAAGGTGCCGAGCACGATCACGACCACGCTCGCGCCGACCAGCAGCGAGCGGATTTTGGAGGTGATGGTCGAAGGCTCCTTGTTCGGATCCTTGTTCGGGGCCTTGCTCGAATCCTTGGCCTTGCTTGCGGCGGACTTGAACGGGCCGCGACCGGCCTTTTCGGCAGGCGCCGCGGCGGCAGCGGCCTGCGCGGCGCGGCGCGCGGCGGCAATGAAACTGGAGGTGCTGACGGGCTCGCGGCTCTCAGCCGGAATTTCGCTGATCGCGCTTTCGGAAGCGGCGATGCGCTCCGACGGCGTCGCCACCCTCGCGGCGGGGCGGGTTCCCGGTTCGAGCGGATGGTCGGGCGGCAGATCCGGCGCGATCACGGCGCGCGGCGCCGTGTACGGTTCGAGAATCTCGCTGATGGCGCGCGGCGCCACGGCGACGGCCGTCGGCGGCGGCTGCACGGCCTGGAATTCGCGCGGCGCGGTGGCGAAATGCTCATGTGCCGCGGCGGGATTTGGCAGTTCGGGTTTCGGCTGCGGCGGCATCGCCATGCGGGGCGCGGCCGCTGGCGCGGAAACGGGTTCGGGCGCCGGCGGCATCGGCATCTGCGGCTGGGGTGCTGCGGGCAAAGCGCGCGCGCTGCGCAGGTCGCCTTCGATCATGGCGAGCCGGTCGACCACGTGGCCAAGGGTAGAGTGGACGGCTTCCAGCGAATCCTGGGTGCGGCGGTCGGTTTCCGACTGGCTGAAGCGGATGTCGGACATCTCGCGCTTGACCATGTCGACGACGCCGGCGTCGAACGGCTGCGGCGCGCTGGCGTTGCGGTTGTTTTCGGCCAGCGCGACCACGGCCGCATGCTGGTTTTCCAGATGGCGCAGGATATCCTGCAACCCGGCCTCGACCCGGCCGAGATTGCCGGCGCGGGGATCGGTCGAACTTTCGATCCGCTCGAGCAGATACGACACGCGCTGTTCGAGATGGGCGAACGCCGACGCGTTGTCGTTGCCGACCGGCATGCGGTCGAAGCGGTCGGACAACGCCCGCAGCGCGCCCTCGAGCTGCTCGGTGCTTTCGCCGGACGCTGGCCGCTCGCGGCCTTCCAGCGTCGAGGTCAGCGCCGCGATGCGCTGCTCGAGGCTGGCAAAGGAATCGCTGTTGTCCTCGCGGCGCGCAAGCATGTCGACCTTCGACGACAGCATGTGCACGTCGTCCGACAACCGCGCCAGCGCGTCGTTGGAGGCGACATTGGAAACGATGGCGCGAAGCGCCGAGATGGCGCCTTCGAGCTGCTGCACGGTGGAGGGGTCGTCATTGGCGCGCAGGATGAGGTCGAGCTTGCCGCCGAGATTGCGGATCGCGTCGTCGTAGCCGGCGAGCTGTTCCGCCGGCTTCAGCGAGAACAGCACTTCGCGAATTTCGGAGAGCGCGCGTTCGATGCCGGCAAGCTGCTGGCCATCGGTGCCGCTCTGGCGGGTGTCGTCGATGCGGCGAGACAGCGAGCGGATTTCGTTCTCGATCGATTCGATCGCCCGGCGCGGCATCGCCTCGGTGATGGCGGTGCGAATGTCCGCCAGCTCGGCGCGGAACGCGGTGATCGACCGCTCGATTCCGTCGGGCCGCTGCAGCGCCTCGATCTGGCTGGTGATCTTGAGCAGATGCCGTTCCAGCGAGGAAAAATCCGGACCCGCGGGCGCCGCCGGCTGCATCGGGGGCGCCATCGGCATGGCGGGCGCCATGGCAGCTGGCGTTGCAGCCGCTCTGGGCGGCGCGCTGCGCGGCGGCATCGAGCGGGGTGCGGGAGCATCGAGTTCGTTCTGGCGCGCGGCGATTTCCGCGATCGCAAAATCGAATGACGCCGGGCTGAGCGGCGGCGAGGGACGGTACACCTGGCTGGCGGCGCGCTCGACCATCTCGGTCTGGCGCTGCCGGTCCTGCATCTGGGCCTGTCGCGGCGCCGGATTGGAGATCTGCGACAGCCGCGCGTCGAGGCGCGAAATCGCGTCGTTCAATTGCCGGGCGACGCCCGGTTCGCCGCGCGGAGCGTCGCTTCGCGGCGCATCGGAATGCGGCGCATCATTGCGCGGCACCTCGCCGCGCGCGCGGGGTTGCGAAATCTGCTCGATCTGGCGGGTGATCGAATCCAGCCGCTGGTGGATGTCGGAGACGTCGGGCGCCTCTCGGCCCGGCATCGCCGCGGGCTGATCGTAGGGTCTTTGAGAATCGGGGCTCTGAAAACTGGGCCGGGCGGAATCGCCGAGGGTGGAATTGAGCCAGTCGTTCAACGACATGCCGGCGCGGCGCGCGGCGGCCTCGGCCCTCTCGCGCACGGATGGATCGATGCCTTCAACACTCCACGATACGCGCGAATTCATGCTCTCGTCCGGTTCCGACTCCGGCGCGCCAACCTGCGCCTTCAGCCTCCCCGCGCGTCCCACTGAAGAGACAATCGAATTCCGCGCAGGTCGTCTGCCTCAGAAATCGACTTTTTCGTGTTACGGTAAAGAACCAGTTAAGGAATGGCCCGGCATGGCCGGAAAGTTGCTGTGCCGGTCAGATTGCAAGTCAAGTTGCTTGGCCGGCGGCGCTGCCCGGCAGGGCCTGCAGGGCCTCCTCGCACCACTCCACCACGACCCGCTCATGACGAACACCGAGGCGCAGCGCCAGGAGCTTGCCGATATCCGCCGGCGACGCGGTTCCATCAGGGAACCGTTTTTGGAGGATACGTTCGTAGCGGGCACAGCGGTCGCGGTGGTGTTCCAGCCGCGCCATCAGGTCGGCGCGCAACGGGCCGATATCGACGCCGTCGAGCGCGTAAAGTCGCACCAGCAGGTCGTCCTTGATCGATGGCGGCACGCTCGGACGTGCCCCCCAGTGCCGCAACGCAGCCCGGCCCTCGGATGTCAGGGTGTAGACCAGCTTGTTGGGCTTGCCCGTTTGCACCACCTCGCAGCCCTCGATGTGGCCGCGGTCGCGCAGCTTGGTCAGCTCGCGGTAGATCTGCTGGTGGTTGGCTTTCCAGTAGAAGCCGATCGAGGCGTCGAACGTCTTGGCGAGCTCATAGCCCGTCATCGGACCTTCCGTCAGGCAGGCCAGGATCGCGTCACCGAGCGCCAAGCGCCAACCCTCCAACAATTCTTGACAATATGCATAAAAGTGCATATGCGTCAATGTGCATATGATGGCGTGACCCACGCGCTCTTCATGCACGGGAGACGTCCGATGAGTATGACCGGCCTCGACAAATGGTACGGCTACATCAAATCCCACGACCGCGCGGCGCTGTGGGATCTGCTGCATCCGGACGCGGTGTTCGAAAGCCCCGTCGTGCACACGCCGCAGCGCGGCCGGGACATCACCTTCAAGTATCTGGCGAGCGCGGACAAGGTGCTGGGTGGCCCGGGCTTCTCTTATATAGGCGAATGGCGCAGCGACACCGGCGCGGTGCTGGAATTCCAGACCGAGATCGACGGCATCAAGCTCAACGGCGTCGACATCATCACCTTCGCCGCCGATGGCCGGATCACGAATTTCAAGGTGATGGTGCGTCCGCTCAAGGCGATCAACCTGCTGCACCGGCTGATGGGAGAGCAGCTGGCGGCCAGTGCGGCAAGCGGCGCCGCGACGTCGTAACCGCGACGCTGAAGTAGCTCCCTATGACCTTTGGAACCGGATAAGGTTCTTTCTGAAACCCAACGATTGCTGCGAAGGCTCCCTTGCGTGGAGCGAGCCAGCCGGGAGGATGCAATGCCGATCTACAAAGCCCCAGTGGAAGATGTCACCTTCCTGCTCAACGACGTGTTCCAGATCGACCGCTACGACAACCTTCCAGGCTTCAGCGATGCCTCCGCCGATGTGCGCGATGCGATCCTGGGCGAGGCCGCCAAACTCAGCGAACAGGTGCTGCAGCCGCTCAACCGCGTTGGCGATCTCGAGGGCTGCAAACGCCATGAAGATGGCTCCGTGAGCACCCCGAAGGGCTTCAAGGCAGCATTCAAGCAGGTGGCCGAAGGCGGCTGGCTTGGACTGTCGGCGCCGACGGAATATGGCGGGCAGGGCCTGCCGGTCACGCTGACCCAGGCCGTCACCGAATTCCAGTCGTCGGCCAATATGGCGTTTTCGATGTATGGCGGCCTGACCATGGGCGCCACCGCCGCGCTGATGGTGCACGGCAAGCCCGAACAGAAGAAGATGTTCGTGCCGAAGATGGTGGCCGGCGAATGGGCCGGCACCATGAACCTCACCGAGCCGCAATGCGGCACCGATTTGGGCCTGCTGCGCACCAAGGCCGTCAAGCAGGCCGACGGCAGCTACAAGATATCAGGCACCAAGATCTTCATTTCCTCCGGCGAGCACGATCTCACCGAAAACATCATCCATCTGGTGCTGGCGCGCATCGAGGGCGCACCATCCGGCATCAAGGGCGTATCGTTGTTCGTGGTGCCCAAGATCCTGGTCAATGCCGATGGCTCGCTGGGGCAGCGCAACGGCGTCACCTGCGGCTCGATCGAACACAAGATGGGCATCCACGGCAATTCCACCTGCGTGATGAATTACGACAGCGCCACCGGCTGGCTGATCGGTGAGGAAAACAAGGGCATGCAGGGCATGTTCGTGATGATGAACGAGGCCCGGCTCGGCGTCGCGGTGCAGGGGCTGGCGCAGTCCGAAGTCGCCTACCAGAACGCGGCGAACTATGCCCGCGAACGTCTGCAGGGCCGCTCGCTCACCGGCGCCAAGGCGGCGGACAAGCCGGCCGATCCGATCATCGTGCATCCCGACGTGCGCCGCACCCTGCTCACCATCCGCGCCTTCAACGAAGCGGCGCGCGCCATGGTGATCTGGACCGCGCTGAAGAGCGACGTCGCCCACCGCTCCAGCGATCCCAAGGATCGTCAGGAGGCCGACGACCACATGGGGCTGATGACGCCGATCATGAAGGGCGTCATGACCGACGTCGGTTTCTCCAATTCGGTGCTGGCGCAGCAGATGTATGGCGGCCACGGCTATATCGCCGAGCACGGCATGGAGCAGTTCGTGCGCGATGCCCGCATCGCGATGCTCTATGAGGGCGCCAACGGCATCCAGGCGCTCGACCTCGTCGGCCGCAAGCTGCCGCGTGACGGTGGCCGCGCGGTGATGGCGTTCTTCGGTGAAGTCGCCGCCTTCGCCAAGGACCACGGCGCCGACGAGGCCATGAAGCCCTATGTCGCGCCGCTCTCTACGGCGCTCGGTCATCTGCAGCAGGCCACCACCTGGCTGATGCAGAACGCGATGATGAAGCCCGACAATGCGGGTGCTGCCGCCACCGATTACATGCAGTTGTTCGGCCTCGTCACCTTCGCCTATATGTGGGCGCGGATGGCGAAAGTCGCCCAGGACAAGATTGCGGGCAGCGGCACGACGCCCTATCTCTCCACCAAGCTCGTCACCGGCCGCTTCTTCATGGAACGGATGCTGCCGGAAACCGCGCTGCACCTTGCCCGCATCCAGACCGGATGCGACACCACCATGGAATTGGCGGCGGAAGCCTTCTGAAACGTCATTGCGAGCGAAGCGAAGCAATCCAGAAGCCGCAAGCAAGGACTGGATTGCTTCGTCGCAAGAGCTCCTCGCAATGACGAGCGCACCATTGCTTTTTTGAAATTCGTTCGGCTCGATCGGAGCTGAGACTGAAACGGGAGAAATAGATGCCTGAGGCATATATCTACGATCACGTTCGCACGCCGCGCGGCCGCGGCAAGGCTGATGGCGCGCTGCATGAGGTGACCGCGGTGGCGCTGGCCACGGTGCCGCTGAGGGCGCTCAAGGAGCGCAACAATCTGAAGGAAGACGTCGTCGACGACGTCATTCTCGGCGTGGTCGATCCGGTCGGCGAAGCCGGCTCCGACATCGCACGGTTCGCGGCGATGAATGCGGGCCTCGGTGAAGCCGTCCCCGGCATCCAGATCAGCCGTTTCTGCGCCTCCGGCCTCGATGCCGTGAATTTCGCCGCCGCCCAGATCATGAGCGGTCAGCACGACCTCGTTATCGGCGGCGGCGCCGAATCGATGAGCCGCGTCGGTATCGGCGCCTCCGGCGGCGCCTGGCCGATGGACCCCTCGATCGCGGTGCCCACCTACTTCATGCCGCAGGGTGTGTCGGCCGACCTGATCGCCACCAAATACGGATTCTCGCGCGACGACGTCGATGCCTATGCGGTGCAGAGCCAGCAGCGCGCCGCCAAAGCCTGGGACGAAGGCCGCTTCAAGAATTCCGTGGTGCCGGTGAAAGACATCAACGGCCTCACCATCCTCGCCAAGGACGAGCATATGCGTCCCACCACGACGATGCAGTCGCTCGGTCAGTTGCAGGCCGCCTTCGCGGCGGTCGGCGCGATGGGCGGCTTCGATGCGGTGGCGATCCAGTCGCATCCGGAAATCGAGCGCATCAACTACGTGCATCACGCCGGCAATTCGTCGGGAATCGTCGACGGCGCCGGCGCCGTGCTGCTCGGCAGCAAGGAAGCGGGCAGCAAGCACGGCCTGAAGCCGCGTGCCAAAATCCGCGCCTTCGCCAATATCGGCTCGGAGCCGGCGATGATGCTGACCGGTCCGGTCGACGTCACCGAAAAACTGTTCGAGCGTTCGGGCATGAAGAAATCCGACATCGACCTGTTCGAACTGAACGAAGCCTTCGCCTCGGTGGTGCTGCGCTACATGCAGGCCTTCGACATCGACAGTGCCAGGATCAACGTCAATGGCGGCGCCATTGCGCTCGGCCATCCGCTCGGCGCGACGGGGGCGATGATCCTCGGCACCGTGCTCGACGAACTCGAGCGCACCAACAAGTCGACCGCGTTGATCACGCTGTGCATCGGCGGCGGCATGGGCACCGCGACGATTATCGAGCGGGTTTAGTTCGCAGGGTGGGCAAAGCGTCTTCGCCGTGCCCACCAATACAAGCTTCGACATCAATGGTGGGCACGGCGCCAAGCGCGCCTTTGCCCATCCTACGATCAGAGACAACCGCCGCGCCTGCTGGCAGTCGGCATCGAGGGAGCAACCACATGGCCTTCAAGAATTTCAAGCTGGAAACCGACGCCGACGGCATCGTGCTGGTGACCTGGGACACCCCGGGCCGCTCGATGAACGTGCTGGACGAAACCTCGGTCACCGAGCTCGAGGAGATCGTCAAGCAGACCTCGGCCGATGCCGCCGTGAAGGGCGTCGTCATCACTTCGGGCAAGGAGGCGCTGTGCGCCGGCGCCGATCTGTCGATGCTGGAGGGCATGAGCAAGCAATATGCCGACATGCTGAAGGCCAAGGGCGAGGAAGCGGCCAACCAGGTGCTGTTCGACCAGAGCCGCCGCTTCTCGCAGGTGTTTCGCAACATCGAAATCAGCGGCAAGCCGTGGGCTGCCGCCATCAACGGCCTCGCGCTCGGCGGCGGCTTTGAGCTGACGCTTTCCTGCCATTACCGCGTGGCCGCCGACAATCCCAAAACCCGGCTCGGCCTGCCCGAAATCAAGGTCGGCCTGTTCCCCGGCGCCGGCGGCACCCAGCGCGTGCCGCGCATCGTGTCGCCGCAGGATGCCATGCAGCTGTTGCTGAAGGGCGAGGCGATCAATCTGGCCAGGGCCAAGGCGCTGAACCTGATTCACGCGATCGTTCCCGCTGCCGATCTGATCCAGTCCGCCAAGGACTGGATCAAGGGCGGTGGCAAGGCGATCGCGCCTTGGGACGAGAAGGGCTTCAAGCTTCCCGGCGGTCCGGTGTTCTCCAAGAACGGCATGATGATGTTCCCGGCCGGCAATGCGATCTTCCGGCGCGAGACCTACGACAATTATCCGGCCGCGCGCGCCATCATGAGCTGCGTCTATGAAGGCCTGCAGTTGCCGATCGACGCCGCGCTTCGGGTGGAGTCGCGCTACTTCACCAGGATTCTGCGCTCCAAGGAAGCGGCGGCGATGATCCGCAGCCTGTTCCTGTCGATGCAGGAACTGAACAAGGGCGCGCGGCGTCCGCAGAACGTGCCGCCGACCAAGGTGAAGAAACTCGCGATCATCGGCGCCGGCTTCATGGGCGCCAGCGTCGGCTATGTCTCGGCGCGCGCCGGCATCGACGTGGTGCTGATCGACCGCGACCAGGCCAGCGCCGACAAGGGCAAGGGCCACGCCAAGGCCGTGATCGACGATCTGATCAAGAAGGGCCGCGCCAAGGAAAGCGACAGCGAGGCGATCCTCGGCCGCATCACCGCGACCGCCGACTACAACGTGCTGAAGGATTGCGACCTGATCATCGAGGCGGTGTTCGAGGACCGCAAGGTCAAGGCCGAGACCTATGCCAAGGCGCAGCCGCTGCTGAAGTCCGACGCCATCTTCGCCTCCAACACCTCCACGCTGCCGATCAATTCGCTGGCGGAAGAGTTCAAGGACCAGGGCAAGTTCATCGGCATTCACTTCTTCTCGCCGGTCGAGAAGATGATGCTGGTGGAAATCATCGTCGGCAAGAACACCAATGACACAGCGCTCGCCACTGCGCTGGACTACGTGCGGGTGATCGGCAAGACCCCGATCGTGGTCAACGACTCCAGGGGCTTCTTCGCCAACCGCTGCGTGCTGCGCTTCACCGCCGAAGGGCTGGAAATGCTGATGGAAGGCGTGCCGCCGGCGATGATCGAGAACACCGCGAAGATGGCGGGCATGCCGGTCGGGCCGCTGTCGCTGGCGGACGAAGTGGCGCTCGATCTCGTGCTCAAGATCATGAAGGCGACCGAGGCCGATCTCGGCGCCAATGCCATCGACCAGAGCCAGAAGAAGCTGCTGGTCGAGATGGTCGAGAACCAGGGCCGCTTCGGCCGCAAGAACGGCAAGGGATTTTACGATTATCCCGAAAAGGGCAAGGGCCAGAAGAGCCTGTGGACCGAACTCGCCGGCCTGCAGTCGAAGCATCTCGATCCCGATACCCTCGACATCGAGGAGATGAAGCAGCGCTTCCTGGTGGTGCAGGCGGTGGAAGCCGCGCGCACCGTGGAAGACCATGTCATTACCGACATGCGCGAGGCCGATGTCGGCTCGATCCTCGGCTTCGGCTTCGCCCCGTTCACCGGCGGCACGCTGTCCTATATCGACTTCATGGGCACCAAGAACTTCGTCGAACTGTGCCGCAGACTGGAAGCCAAATACGGCTCGCGCTTCACGCCGCCAAAGCTGCTGGTCGAGATGGCCGCCAAGGGCGAAACCTTCTACGGCCGCTTCCCGCCGAAGAAGCTGGCGGAGAAGGCGGCGTAAGCTACACAAAAGGTCGTCGTCCCGGCGCGTAGGCCGGGACGACGCCGTCGTTGGTTCTCGCAGTGCGACACACAAAATGGGCCGGATCCTCGATCCGGCCTTTTTGCATCCGGGATGTGTCGCTAGCCCGCTTCTGCTTAGTTGCGATCTCATGTAGCTGTTCGAAGTGACTGGCTCGGCAGGTAATCGTGGCAATGCGAAGCGTTATCGTTCTCGGCGCCGGAATGGTCGGGGTCTCCACCGCGCTGCAGTTGCAGCGCCGCGGCTGGTCCGTCGTGCTGGTCGATCGCAAGCCGCCCGGCCGCGAGACGAGCTACGGCAATGCCGGCTTCATCCAGAGCGAAGCCGTGCGGCCCTATCCGATGCCGCGTGATCTTGCCACGCTGGCGGCGATCGCGACAGGGCGCGCCAACGATGTCCATTACGGCGTCAGTTGGCTGCCGCGGCATCTTGGTCCCTTGCTGCGGTACTGGTGGCATTCCGCGCCGGATCGGCACGACCGCATTTCGCAGGCTTACGCGCGGCTCATCGCAAAGGCGACGAGCGAGCATGACGTGCTGATCCGGGAAGCTGGCGCTGATAATCTGGTGCAGCGAAGCGGCTATCATTCCCTGCGCCGCACCCAGGCAGCACTGGATGAAGTGGCGGCGGTCGCCGAGACGCTGGCGGCCGAATTCGGCGTGCGATCGGAAATCATCAGCCCGGCACAGCTTGCCGCGGCCGAGCCCGGGCTCAACGAGACCGGGGCGGGGGCTGTTCACTGGCGAGACCCCTGGACGGTCTCGGACCCAGGCGGGCTCGTCTCCGCCTATGCCGACCTGTTCACACGCAACGGCGGCACCTTCGTCAACGGCGATGCGGCCACATTGGCGCCGACGGCTGCCGGCTGGACGGTTCAATCGAATAATGGCCCGATCGCTGCCGAGGCGGCCGTGGTGTCGCTGGGGCCATGGTCTCCCGATCTCCTGCAAAGATTCGACTATCGTTTTCCGATGCTTCGCAAGCGTGGCTACCACCGGCATTTCAGCGGCGGCGGCCGACTCAATCTGCCACTGCACGATCCTGAGTTCGCCTACGCCATGGCGCCGATGGCGAAGGGATTGCGGATTACGTCCGGCGCCGAATTGATGGGACCGGAAAGGTTGCCGCAGTCGCGTCAACTCGATCGCGCCGAGCAGGCGGCGCGGCGGCTGCTCGATCTCGGCACTGCGATCGAGGCCGAACCCTGGAGCGGCGTTCGCCCCTGCATGCCCGACATGCTGCCGGTCGTGGGACCGGCGCCGAAGCACAAGGGTTTGTGGATGCATTTCGGGCACGGCCATCACGGCCACACGCTCGGGCCTACGACCGGTCGCATGCTGGCCGAGCTGATGAGCGGAGAGCCTGCCTTCACCGACGCCTCGGCCTTCAGCCCTGCGCGATACTGAGCGGCCCGCCAGACGGAAAGGGCCGGATCGTCGATCCGGCCCTTCATCTTGTCGCTACCTCTGCAGCCTTACGCCGCCGCCTTCATCAGGCCTTCCTTGGTCAGCGCGGCCTGCACCGCCGGCCGGGCGCCGACCCTGGCCTTGTAGGCCAGCAGGTTCGGCAGCGCGGCGAGGTCGAACTTCATCCGCTCGGCCCAGGACAGCATCGTGAACAGATAGCCGTCGGCGACGGTGAACTGCTTGCCCATCAGGTAGTCGTTGCCGGCCAGCGCGCCGTCGAGGTACTTGAATTTGCCCATTACGCGGTCCTTGAAGAACGCCTTGGCGTCGTCGGCCAGCACCGGTGAGAACATCGGACCGAAATTCTTGTGCACCTCCGAATTGATGTAGGTGAGCCACTCCTGCAGCTTGTAGCGCTCGGCGCTGTCGCGGGCGGGCGCCAGATTCTTGCCCGAAACCTTGTCGGCGATCATCTGGACGATGACGGGGCCTTCGGTCACTACCTCGCCGCTGTCCAGCACCAGCGTCGGCACCTGGCCCTTGGGGTTGATGCCGAGGAAATCGTCTCCGTTTTCGAGCTTTTTGGCCTTCAGATCGACCTTGACCAGATCGTAGGGCAAACCGGCTTCAAGCAGCGCGATATGGGGCGAAAGCGAGCAGGCGCCGGGGGAATAATAGAGTTTCATGGGGTTTTCCTTCCCTTGGATTATTGGATATACGGGACCGGGGGATTAAATGCATCTGCATGAAATAGTCAAGATTGATGCAGGTGCATTTAGTGCGGTACACTCTCCCGTGACATTGTGGGCTGGACCATGAAGCGCAAACCATCGACCGAGGCGACCGCCGCCTGGATCCGCCTGATGCGGGTGCAGAGCCGGGTGCTCGATGCCGTCGAGCAGGAGCTGAAGAAGGCCGGCTATCCGCCGCTGGCCTGGTATGACGCGCTGCTCGAACTGTCGCGGGCGCCGACGGGCGAAATGCGCCCGGTCGAGCTGGAAAAGCAGATGCTGATTCCGCAGTACTCGACGTCGCGGCTGATCGACCGGCTGGTGGACGAGGGACTGGCGGCGCGCCGCGAATGCAAGATCGACAAGCGCGGCCAGTTCGTCGAGATTACCGAGGCGGGGCGAGAGCTGCAGAAGAAGATGTGGAACGCTTATTCCGCCGCGATCGAAAAACACGTCGGCTCGAAATTGTCCGATGCGGATGCCGTCAGGCTCTGCGGACTGCTCGACCGGCTGGGCTGCTCCTGCGGCGAGGCCCAAGCGCTCGCCGCGAGAGACGGCGCGCCCGCCCGATGATATCATTTTCTCCGCAAGTATTCCCGGGCCGGTTGGTCCGCGGATACCCCCGACACCGCGCGCGTTCGTTTGCAGCGCCCCACATCCGGAATTTGCATGGCGCGTGATCAGATCGATATGACGCCGCTGGCGTCGCGCGACGAACTGGTGGCCTGGCTGGCGGCGGGCGTGAAGCCTCCTTCCGAATTCCGGATCGGCACCGAGCACGAAAAAACCCCGTTCACGCTGCAGGGGCACCATCCCGTGCCTTACGAGGGCCCGCGCGGCATCGGCGCCGTGCTGGAGGGCATGCAACTCCTGCTCGGCTGGGAGCCGATCATGGAGCGCGGCAACATCATCGGTCTATACGACGTCACCGGCGGCGGCGCGATCTCGCTGGAGCCCGGCGGGCAGTTCGAGCTGTCAGGCGCGCCGGTCGAAACCGTGCACCAGACCCAGTCCGAGCTGATGGCGCATCTGGCGCAGGTGCGCGAGGTCGCAACGCCGCTGGGTATCGGCTTTCTCGGGCTCGGCATGACGCCGTCATGGTCGCGGGCACAGATTCCGATGATGCCCAAGGGCCGCTACAAGATCATGACCAACTACATGCCGAAGGTCGGCCAGTACGGTCTCGACATGATGTACCGGACCTGCACGGTGCAGACCAATCTCGACTTCTCGTCGGAAGCCGACATGGTCAAGAAGCTCAGGGTGTCGGTCGCCCTGCAGCCGATCGCGACCGCGCTGTTCGCCAATTCGCCGTTCACCGAGGGCAAGCCCAACGGCTTCCAGTCGTTCCGCTCCGAGATCTGGCGCGATACCGACAATGCGCGGTCGGGGATGATTCCGTGGGCGTTCGAGGACGGCATGGGGTTCGAGCGCTGGGTCGACTACGCGCTCGACGTGCCCATGTATTTCGTCAAGCGCGGCGACGAATATATCGATGTCTCCGGTTCGTCGTTCCGGGCCTTTTTCGACGGACGCAACAATTCGTTCCCCGGCGAGCGGCCGACGCTGTCGGACTGGGCCAACCACCTGTCGACGATTTTTCCCGAGGTGCGGCTGAAGCGCTACCTGGAAATGCGCGGCGCCGACGGCGTGCCGTGGGGGCGGCTGCCGGCGCTGCCGGCGTTTTGGGTCGGATTGCTCTATGACGACACCAGCCTCGACGCCGCCTGGGACCTCGTGAAGCACTGGAACGCCGCGGAGCGCCAGGCGCTGCGCGACGACGTGCCGCGCTTCGGCTTCAAGGCCAGGATCCGCGACCGCTATCTGTTCGAAATCGCCAAGGAATGCGTGGCGCTGGCGCATTCGGGCCTGCGGCGGCGTGAGCGCGTCGATCACCTCGGCCGTGACGAGAGCCGGCACCTCGAGCCGCTGGAGCGGATTATCGATTCCGGCCACACCCCCGCCGAGGAGATGCTGGAGAAATTCAATGGCCCCTGGCATGGCTCGGTGGAACCGGCCTACGACGAGTACGCTTTCTAACTCGGACTGTTGAACGGCGTTCATCCGCCGTACAGGTTGACGGCGATCAAATGGCGGCCCGCGAACCGCGGGTTAAAGTCCAATCAGTCGAAAGCGACAGGGTATGTGGAAAGGCCGCCTGCTCAGGGCGTGTTTGGTGGTATTTGCCATGCTGGCGTTCACCACGGCCACCCGACCCGCCCAGGCCCAGGCCAATTTCGATCGTCCGGGCGGCGACTATCTGCGCTCGCCGGTTCCATCGGGCGATCCGGCGGATTGCGCCCTGCTGTGTGAGCGCGACCGGCGCTGCCGGTCATGGACGTTCAGCTATCCGACCGATGTCTACGGCGGCGCGGTGTGCTGGCTGAAGAGCACGGTGCCGGCGCGCACTCCGGACAATTGCTGCGTTTCCGGCGTGCGCGGCGCCGGCGTGGTCGAGCCGAGGAACGACAAGATCGAAACCTCGATCGACCGGTTCGGCGGCGACTACCGCAATTTCGATTTGAAGGGCGGCGGCGAAGGCGACGACGAGTGCAAGGCGGCCTGCACCGCCGACAACAAGTGCCGCGCCTGGACCTATGCCCGCCCGGGCTATGCCGGCAAGGCCGCGCGCTGCTTCCTGAAAAACGACATCAAGCCGCCGCGCCGCAAGGCCGGGTTTACCTCGGGCGTGGTGCGGTAGCACTGTCGTCCCTGCGAACGCAGGGACCCATAACCACAGGCAGTCGGGGCTGCGAAAAGTCGTCGAACAACTTATTTAATCGATGGATCACGCGGTATGGGTCCCTGCGTTCGCAGGGACGACAGCTAATTCAATCTGCCGGCAGCACCGTGAGCTCCGGCCACAATTTCTTCCAGCGCGCCGCCTTCACCGCATAGACGTCGTAACCGTCTTGCGTGCGACGGATTCCGACCTTGGTAGTCCTGGTCAGGAAGCGATCGATGCCTTCGGTCGAGCACCGCAGCGGAGGGTAGGGCAGGCCATGCTTTTGCGGATACCAGAGATGGACGCGAGCCTGGTTGCGCACCTCGACCGTGACACCGAGCCCGGCGAACGCGTTCTGCAACTGCCGGATCACGGCATCCTCGGCCTGCCACGAGATGTCGGGATCGAAATAGAACACGTCGTAATCGTTGATGCCGTAGTCGAGCGCGCGGTTCGTCAACCCGTTCCACACGGTCTGCACCAGGCATCCCGAGACGAGCCACGCATCCGGCAAAGCGAGCCGGAACAATTCATCCGTTATCGCCGCATTGACGGGATTGCGAAGGGCCAAAGCGAGGAATTCGGATTGGTTCATCGGTGCGCAACACGATCAGTCCTCATCCTGAGGAGCGGCGTCTTCGCCGCGTCTCGAAGGATGAGATGATGTGGGTCTCATGGTTCGAGACGGCGCTGAAGAAGCGCCTCCTCACCATGAGGCATTTCTCTCAATGCACCGCGGTGAAAAACCGCGCGACGCGGAAGCCGGATAGCCAGGTCCAGACCGGCTGGCCGCGGATGCCGAGGTCCCAGGATCCGACCACGGCGTCGGCGCGGCCGACCAGATTGTCCATCGGCAACAGCCCGACGCCGCCGTCGCGCACGGCGACGCGGCTGTCGGCGGAGTTGTCGCGGTTATCGCCGAGCACGAACAGCCGGTCCGGCGGCACGATCACTTCCGGCGTGTTGTCGAGCCGGCCATTGTCGCGCATCTTGAAGATCGCGTGGGTGACGCCATCAGGCAGCGTCTCGATGAAGCGCTGGGCCGGCCCGCCGCCGGCATCGTCCTCGGATTGTCCTGTTCCGTCAGGCTTCAGCGCGGCGGCGCGATTGTTGATGAAGAGCTGGCCCTGCCGCATCTGGATGCGGTCGCCGGGGAGGCCGACGACGCGCTTGACCCAGGCCTGCGAGCGGTCGCCCGGCCAGCGGAACACGACGACGTCGCCGCGCTTCGGCGTGCCCCCGAACACCCGCCCGGTCTCGGGCAGGTTGATCTGGATCGGCAGCGACGAGGTGCCGTAGCCGTAGGGATATTTCGAGGCCAGCAGCGCGTCGCCGATCAGCAGCGTCGGCTCCATCGATCCCGACGGAATGTAGAATGGCTCGGCGATCGCGCCCTTGGCGACGAACACGACGGCCACGATGGCCGCGAGTTGCACGGCCTGGCCGCGCCAGCTGCTCGCCTTCGGCGGCGTGGCTTCCTTGTCGATGCTCACTAGCCGGTTCCTCCGACCGTGATCTTTTCCATCCGCAGCGTCGGCTGGCCGACGCCGACCGGCACGCCCTGGCCGTTCTTGCCGCAGGTGCCGATCCCGGTATCGAGCGCCAGATCGTTGCCAACCATGGTGATGCGATGCAGATCCGTGGGACCGTTGCCGATCAGCATGGCGCCCTTCAAGGGCGCGCCGATCTTGCCGTTCTCGATCTTGTAGGCCTCGGTGCACTGGAACACATATTTGCCCGAGGTGATGTCGACCTGGCCGCCGCCGAAATTGGCGGCGTAGATGCCGTTCTTCACCGAGGCGAGGATTTCGGCGGGGTCGCGGCTACCCGCCAGCATGTAGGTGTTGGTCATGCGCGGCATCGGCACATGGGCATAGCCCTGGCGGCGGCCGTTGCCGGTCGGCTTCATGTTCATCAGCCGGGCGTTCTGGCGATCCTGCATGTAGCCGACCAGAATGCCGTCCTCGATCAGCACGGTGCGGTTGGTCGGCGTGCCCTCGTCGTCGATGGAAAGAGAACCACGCCGCGACGCCATGGTGCCGTCATCAACCACGGTGACGCCTTTGGCCGCGACCTGCTGGCCCATCAGGCCGGCGAAGGCCGAGGTCTGCTTGCGGTTGAAATCGCCTTCGAGGCCGTGGCCGACCGCTTCATGCAGCATCACGCCGGGCCAGCCGGCGCCGAGCACCACGTCCATTTCGCCGGCCGGCGCCGGCACCGATTCCAGATTGACCATGGCCTCGCGGATCGCGCCGTCGGCGGCCTCGCGCCACGCCTTGGTCTCGATGAAGCGGGCGTAAGGCTCGCGGCCGCCATAGCCCTTGCTGCCGCTTTCCTGCCGGTCGCCCTGGCCGGCCACCACGGAAACATTGACGCGCACCAGCGGGCGGATGTCGCGATAGCTCTCGCCGTCGGGCCGCAAAATTTCCACCACCTGCCAGGTCGCCATCAGGCTGACCGTCACCTGCCGCACCCGCGGATCCTTGTCGCGCACGTAGGCGTCGATCTCGGCCAGCAGTTTTATCTTCGATTCAAAACCCGGCGCATCCAGCGGATTCTCGTCGCCATAGAGCCGCACATTGGTATGCCCCGGCGCCGCCGCCAGTTTCCCGCTATAGCCGCCCCGCACCGCATTGACCGCATCCGCGGCGCGGATCAGCGCCGGCAGCGAGACATCGGAGGAATGCGCATAGCCGACCGCGTCATCCTTGACCGCGCGCAGTCCAAACCCCTGCGCGGTGTCGTAGGTGGCCTGCTTCAGCCGCCCATTGTCGAACATCAGCGCTTCGGACTGGCTGTATTCCAGGAACAACTCGCCGTCGTCCGCCCCCTCCAGCCCGCGGGCCACCTGATGGCGGACGGCATCGCGGTCGAGATTGGCGCGGTCGAGCAGGGAGGTTGTGGGGGATAGGCTGCTGGCGGGTGTGCTCATCGAAGCTCCGGGGATCACTGGTTCGGTCAAAGATAGGTATGGCGAGGCGGCAGGGCTAGCCGGTCAGCCAACTCTAGAAATCAAGGGTGGTTTTGGCGTGGCGGCTTCGGGTGCTCGTTTTCGCCGCGGGGGGAGGCCTTGGGCGGAGCCGCCGCCGGAAACCCATACTCCTGCGACCATTTGAACAACTCATCGAACATCGGCTTCAGCGCCTGGGCTGATGGTGTGATCTCGTATTCCACGCGCGGGGGCACTTCGGGATAGACGGTGCGCTTGACGAGTCCGTTGGCTTCGAGATCGCGCAACTGCGTCGTCAGCATGTGCTGGGTGACGCCGGGGATCGACTGGCGCAATTCACCGAAGCGGTGCTTGCGCTGAACCAGCTGCCAGAGAATCTCGCCCTTCCATTTCCCGGCCAGCACCCCGAGCGCGCGATGGAATTGCGGCATCAGGCCATCGCACGGCTCGGACGCGGAAATCTCGGCGTTTTTCTCAATAGTCTTCTTTTTCATACTACCTCAGGAAAACCATCCTACTTGTGTTTTTCATCTTACTCCCGAATTTTGCGTATCGAAAGCCTTCGCGGGTTCTGCACGGACTTGCCGTCTGCCGCGGGTCGCAAAACCGTTCGAACCAATGTTATCCATGTCACTTGCTGCCACATCGACGCCATCGCGCTGGCCCACGGTCGGTCTCTGGGTCATCAGGGGATTGCTCGCGCTTGCTTTTGTGGGCGCGGGCGGCGCCAAGCTCTATGGCGTACCGATGATGGTGCAGGAATTCGAGCATATCGGGCTCGGGCAGTGGTTCCGCTATCTGACCGGCGCGCTGGAAGTGCTGGGGGCGTTCTTGATCCTGACGCCGTCGCTCGCGGCGTTCGGCGCCTTGCTGCTGATCGGCATCATGATCGGCGCGACCATCGCCCACCTGTTCGTGATCGGCGGCACCGCGGTGCCGGCGCTGGTGCTGCTGGCACCGAGCGCCATCGTTGCCTATGTGAAGCGCGGCCAGCTCGCGTCGCTTGCCAGAATATTGTGAGGTGGCCGCGTTGCGCTTTTCCCACCGTGAATGGACCGTTGCCGCAGGACTGATGCTGGCCTTCGCGGTGCCGCTGGCCGTGACCCTGTTGCTGACGGGATCGCAGGCGGCTCCCGCAAAGCCGGAGGCCAAAGCAACTGAAAAGGCTACTGCAAAGGCCGCTGCGCATCGGCTGGTGCTGCCGATCAACACCGATGATCCCACCACGATGCGGGCGCTGATCTCGACCTCGCTCAACCTGCCAAAATACTACCAGGAGCGGAACGAGGCGTTCACGATCGAAGTCGTCGCCTACAATGCCGGCGTTCACATGTTGCGCGCCGATACCTCACCGGTGAAGGACCTGCTGCGGGTGCTGAAGTCGGTCAATGCCAACATCCGCTTCGTGGTCTGCGACGCCACCAAGCTCGGCATGGAGCGGCAGGAGGGGCGTCCGGTCACGCTGATCGGCGGCGTCGAGATCGTGCCGAGCGGCCCCGGGCGCATCATCGAATTGCAGGAAGCCGGCTGGTCCTACATCCGGTCGTGATCGTGGATTCAGAAGATTTGGATTCAGGCCTGCACCATGGAGCATCCGGCATGACGTCGTCTCATAGCCCGACCCGGCGCAGCCTTGTCGCCGGCATCACGGGCGCGGCCGCCGCGCTCGCGATCCCGGCCTTGCCGGGTCGCGCCGTCGCTGCCGGGCCGCCGCCATTTGTAACGGCCAGGCATCAGTTCACGCTGGTTCGCGGCGCGCGGCCGATCCCGTCGGTAGCGATCCCGCGCCTCGGCGGCGGCGTGCTCGATCTGGCTTCGTTCCGCGGCAGGGTGGTGCTGGTCAATTTCTGGGCGACCTGGTGCGCGGCCTGCCGTATCGAGCTGCCGATCCTGGATCGACTCGAGGCCAGCCGCCGCGGCGACCTCGCGGTGGTCGCCATCGCCACCGACCGCGAGCGGTCCGTGGTCGCGCCCTACGTCAAGCAGCTGAAGCTTCGCCGACTCACGATCGGCTTCGATCCCGGCGGGCTGGTGGCGCGTGCCGGGACCAACGACGGCCTCGACACGCCATTCGCGCTTTACGGCATGCCGATCTCCTTCCTGCTCGGTGTCACCGGGCAGGTCGAGGGCTACATGACGGGTGAAGCGGACTGGCTCTCGATCGAAGCGCGCCGACTATTCGATTATTACGCCAGCCAGCGCGCGTGAGGGAGGCGCGCCGGACTGCGGGCCAAGCCCTCACGGCAGCTTGTCATACCCCTCGCCGATGCCGTTCAGGCTCAGCGGAAACCCGATTCCCTCTTCCGGGGTCTCGAAGATAATGAACGTCGCCGTCTTCGCAGTGCGCAGCTGCCCGAGCAGCTTGTCGTCCATCACGACTTCCGCCACGCAGCCATTGGGCAGGCAGCGGACAAAACCGGCGCGGCCGACGTCCTGATTGTCGAGCTTCAGGCCGAGCCCGGAGGGCAAGAGCACGCCGAGCGGCGCTACCACCCGCATCAGCTTGCTCTTCTGGTCGGCGGTTTTCAGCACGATCACGGTGAGGCCGGCATTGGAGCGGTCTTCCGCCACCACGCTCTGGATCAGGGCGCATTGCTCGCCCTGGGCGCCAGGCGGGTTGTCGCAGCGGATCTGCCAGTCGCCATGCACCGAGCGCACCGCGCCTTGCGCGTAGGCGGCGCCGGTCAGGCCCAATGAGAGCGCGGCGGCGAGACTCGCCACAGCCAGGCTGGCGGCCTTGAGCCGACCCAAACCGGCGGCCCAACCCTGGCCGCCCTGGCCCACGCTTGTCGCCCGGTGTGTCGAACGCCCCATCAGGGTCGATTCCTCTAATATTCCTCAGGCTGGGCCGGTCCGAGCATTGGACTGGCCTTCGACTGGCCTTGGACTGATACGGCAAATGACGGCGCCTTGAAGGCGATATTCCCGGGCCTTACGCCCGAATGGGTGCTCCCCAGGCGAATCAGGCGCCTCGGGATCACCCTGTCTGTGCCTACATCGGGCAATCCGGCTGTCAAGCGCGATCGGCCCGCCGCAATGGGACTGTGGCCTGATTCCATGGGAAAAGCCGGCATGCGCCGAATAGCCGGTGACACGCCGTGCCATACCTTACTACTGCATTGCGAGAGCCTGAGAATTATGGTTTGAGAGGCTGGATTTCGACGCGTTCTAGCTTTCTGGCCCCGGTACTCCAGGCAGTACCTCCCAAGGCCGTTTGTCTGGGGACGGATCGTGCAGCATCTCCCGCCATCCGGCGGAATGCTTTGGGGATTTAGCTTTGGGAATTCATCATGGGAGCGCGAGCGGCATGAAGATGTCGATGGGCCGGATTGGCCGACGGTTGCTGGGTTTGGCGGTGGCAGGCGTTGCGCTGGCGGCCGGCGGTGCGGCTTTCGCCGAATTGGGCCAGCCAAGGCCCTGGGAATGGACCCTGCAGGAATCGGCCACGCCGGTGATGGACAAGATCACTTCGTTCCATACCCTTTTGGTCTGGATCATCACCATCATCACGCTGTTCGTGCTGGCGCTGCTGATCATGGTGGTGTTGAAGTTCAACGCCAAGGCCAACCCGGTCCCCTCCAAGACCACCCACAACACCCTGATCGAAGTCGCCTGGACCCTGATTCCGGTGCTGATCCTGGTCGCCATCGCGGTGCCGTCGTTCCGGCTGCTGTTCCAGCAACTCGACATTCCCAAGGCCGACCTCACCGTCAAGGTGACCGGCAAGCAGTGGTACTGGAGCTACGCCTACCCCGATAACGGCAAGTTCGAATTCGATTCGCTGATGGCCCAGGACAAGAAGCCCCGGCTGCTCGGCGTCGACAACGAGATGGTGGTGCCGGTCAACAAGGTGATCCGGATCCAGACCACCGGCGCCGACGTCATCCACGCCTTCGCGGTGCCGTCCTTCGGCATCAAGATCGATTCCATCCCCGGCCGCCTCAACGAGACCTGGTTCAAGGCCACCAAGACCGGCTGGTTCTACGGCCAGTGCTCGGAACTGTGCGGCAAGGACCACGCCTTCATGCCGATCGCGGTGCGGGTGGTGAGCGATCAGGAATTTGCGGCCTGGGTTGAGACCGCGAAGAAGAAGTTTGCGACCAACCCGGCGAATTCGTTCGCCGCGGCGGCAGGCGCAGTCGCGCAGTAAGCCTGACGGCTTTAAGCGCGGCACTGGGACAAGGGCGACGGGACCGCGAGGTCCGACAGGGACTGCAAGGCAGGATTTGAAAATGGCAACAGCAACACCGGCTCATCACGATCACGCCCACCCGCATGACGATCACGCGCACGCCAATCCGACCGGCTGGCGGCGTTTCGTCTATTCGACCAACCACAAGGACATCGGCACGATGTACCTGGTGTTCGCCATCATCGCCGGCGTGATCGGCGCCGCGATGTCGATCGCGATCCGCGTCGAGCTGATGTATCCCGGCGTGCAGCTGTTCCACGAGAGCCATACCTACAACGTGTTCGTGACCTCGCACGGCCTGATCATGATCTTCTTCATGGTGATGCCGGCGATGATCGGCGGCTTCGGCAACTGGTTCGTGCCGCTGATGATCGGCGCGCCCGACATGGCGTTCCCGCGCATGAACAACATCTCGTTCTGGCTGCTGCCGGCCTCGTTCGCGCTGCTTCTGATGTCGACCTTCGTCGAGGGTGAGCCGGGCGCCAACGGTGTCGGCGCGGGCTGGACCATCTACGCGCCGCTGTCGACCTCTGGCCATCCGGGACCGGCGGTCGATTTCGCCATCCTGTCGATCCATCTGGCCGGCGCCTCCTCGATCCTCGGCGCCATCAACTTCATCACCACCATCTTCAACATGCGCGCGCCGGGCATGACCCTGCACAAGATGCCGCTGTTCGTGTGGTCGATCCTGGTCACCGTGTTCCTGCTGCTGCTGTCGCTGCCCGTGCTGGCCGGCGCCATCACCATGCTGCTCACCGACCGCAATTTCGGCACCACCTTCTTCTCCGCCGACGGCGGCGGCGATCCGGTGCTGTTCCAGCATCTGTTCTGGTTCTTCGGCCACCCCGAAGTCTACATCCTGATCCTGCCGGCGTTCGGCATGATCAGCCAGATCGTCTCGACCTTCGCCAAGAAGCCGGTGTTCGGCTATCTCGGCATGGCCTATGCGATGGTCGCGATCGGCGGCATCGGCTTCGTGGTGTGGGCGCACCACATGTACACCGTCGGCATGTCGTCGGCGACGCAGGCCTATTTCGTCGCCGCCACCATGGTGATCGCGGTGCCGACCGGCGTGAAGATCTTCTCCTGGATCGCCACGATGTGGGGCGGCTCGATCGAGTTCAAGACGCCGATGATCTGGGCGATCGGCTTCATCTTCCTGTTCACGGTCGGCGGCGTCACCGGCGTGGTGCTGGCCAATGCCGGCGTCGACCGGGTGCTGCAGGATACCTATTACGTGGTGGCGCACTTCCACTACGTGCTGTCGCTCGGCGCCGTGTTCGGCATCTTCGCGGGCTGGTACTACTGGTTCCCGAAAATGTCCGGCTACATGTATTCGGAGTTCATCGGCAAGCTGCACTTCTGGGTCACCTTCGTCGGCGTCAACCTGGTGTTCTTCCCGCAGCATTTCCTCGGCCTGTCCGGCATGCCGCGCCGCTACATCGACTATCCCGACGCCTTCGCCGGCTGGAACCTGGTGTCCTCGCTCGGCTCCTACCTCTCCGGCTTCGGCGTGCTGATCTTCATCTACGGCGTCATCCTGGCGTTCGTGAAGAAGGAAAAGGCCGCAGACAATCCGTGGGGCGTTGGCGCCACCACGCTGGAATGGACGCTGCCGTCGCCGCCGCCGTTCCATCAGTTCGAAGTGCTGCCGCGCGTGCAGTAGTCGAAAATGCGCGGCGCATCGTTTGCGCCGCGCCCTTAAACGGAAGAAAGACCTGTCTTGTCGGTTATCGACCACAACGCCATCGAACTGCCTCGCATCTCGGAGGCCAGTGTTGCCGACTACATCGCGCTCTTGAAGCCGCGGGTAATGTCGCTGGTGATTTTCACGGCGCTGGTCGGGCTCGTGATCGCGCCCGGTCATGTCCACCCGGTGCTGGCCTTCACTTCGATCCTCTGCATCGCGGTCGGCGCCGGCGCCTCGGGCGCGCTGAACATGTGGTACGAGAGCGATATCGACGCGCTGATGTCGCGCACCGTCAACCGGCCGATTCCGCGCGGCCGGGTCACGCGTCCGGAAGCGCTCGCCTTCGGCCTGATCCTGGCGTTCTTCTCGGTGATGACGCTCGGCGTCCTCGTCAACTGGCTGGCCGGCGGGCTGCTGGCTTTCACCATCTTCTTCTACGTCGTGGTCTACACCATGATGCTGAAGCGCTGGACCGCGCAGAACATCGTGATCGGCGGCGCCGCCGGCGCGCTGCCTCCGGTGGTGGCGTGGGCGGCGGCGACCGGGTCGCTGTCGATGGAGCCGGTGCTGCTGTTCCTGATCATCTTCTTCTGGACCCCGCCGCATTTCTGGGCGCTGGCGCTGTTCCGCAGCGACGACTACGCCCGCGCCGGCGTGCCGATGCTGCCGGTGGTCGCCGGTCCCGATGCGACGAGGCTGCAGATCCTGCTTTACACGGTGGTGCTGGTCGCGGTCGCGGTGGCGCCATGGCCGCTCGGCTATTTCGACGCCGTCTACGGCGTGACCTCGCTGGTGCTCGGCGCCGGCATGCTGGCGCTGGCGGTCAACGTCTACCGGCTTCGCACCGGCAGCCAGGCGCTGCGCGCGACGCGAAAGCTGTTCGCCTTCTCGATCGTTTACCTGTTCGTGCTGTTCGCGACCTTGCTGCTCGAGGTCGTCGTCCATGCCGTCGCTCCTTCGATCTGGTAGGGGGCGCATGAGCGAATGGACAAAAAAGCAAAGCCTGACGGAATCGTCCTCACCGAGGCGCAGAAGAAAAGCCGCCGCGAGCGTTCGATCGCCATCGCGCTGGCGCTCGGCGTCCTGGTCGTGCTGTTTTTCGCCGTCACCATGGTCAAGGGACCGGCTGTGATGCTGCGGCCGATGTGACGGGATGATGTGATCGACATGGAGCGCCAGCCGACGATGCCGCAACCGCCGACCGCAAGCCAGAAAGCTGCCGCACGCCGCGGGCTGCGCGGCCGTTTTGCGCTGCGTGGGCTTGGCCGCGATGCGGCGGTGGCTTCGATCTGCGGCTTCGTCGTGGTGCTGATGGTCGGCGCGTCCTACGCGGCGGTGCCGTTCTACAACTGGTTCTGCCGCGCCACCGGCTTCAACGGCACCACCCAGGTCGCGACCTCGGCACCGTCAGGTGCGCCGCTGGCGCGCAAGATCGCGGTGCGCTTCGATGCCAATGTCGGACCGGGGCTGCCATGGAAGTTCGAGCCGGAGCAGACCGAAATCGAGGTCCGCATCGGCGAGGTCTTCACGGTGTTTTACAACGTGACCAACCAGTCGGCGCGGGAGACCACCGGGCAGGCCGCCTATAATGTGGCGCCGCTGACGGTTGGGGCGTATTTTCAGAAGATCAACTGCTTCTGCTTCACTGATCAGAGCATGGCGCCGGGCGAAAAGCGCCAGATGCCTGTCGTGTTCTATGTCGATCCGGCGTTGGCCGCGGACAGCGAGAACGACGGGCTGAACACCATTACGCTATCCTACACCTTCTACCCCATGCGGGAACCGGCACCGAAGCCGCTGGCGGCGAGCGAGCCGGACAAACGCAAGGGCAATCTCTGACCGCCGGATTTCCCGGGATTCAGGGATGGGATTTGATTTTTGAGACGAATACGTGCCGAATAGCACGGCACCGCTAACGGAGAGACCGCAATGGCTACGGCGCACGTCAAGCATCACGACTACCACCTCGTCGATCCCTCCCCGTGGCCGATCGTCGGTTCCATCTCGGCCTTCATCATGGCCGTCGGCGCGGTCGCCTGGATGCATCACATGTTCGCCGCCGCGCCGATCATTTTCGGCATCGGCACCATTGGCGTGCTCTACACCATGGCGGCCTGGTGGACGGACGTGATCCGCGAGGCCCAGCACAAGGGCGATCACACCCGCGTGGTGCAGATCAGCCATCGCTACGGCATGATCCTGTTCATCGCCTCCGAAGTGATGTTCTTCGTCGCCTGGTTCTGGGCTTTCTTCAATTCGGCGCTGTTCCCCGGCGATACGGTTCATGCCGCCCGCGAGGCGCTGTTCGGCGGCGTCTGGCCGCCGAAGGGCATCGAGACCTTCGATCCCTGGCATCTGCCGTTGTTGAACACGCTGATCCTGCTGACCTCGGGCACCACGGTGACCTGGGCGCATCACGCGCTGCTGGAGAATGACCGCCAGGGCCTGAAATGGGGCCTGATCCTCACCGTGCTGCTCGGCGTCGCTTTCACCTGCGTGCAGGCCTATGAATATGCCCACGCTGCGTTCGCGTTCAAGGGCAACATCTACGGCGCCACCTTCTTCATGGCGACCGGGTTCCACGGTTTCCACGTGCTGGTCGGCACCATCTTCCTGCTGGTCTGCCTGCTCCGCGCCTATGCCGGGCACTTCACGCCGACCCAGCACCTCGGCTTCGAATTCGCCGCCTGGTACTGGCATTTCGTCGACGTGGTGTGGTTGTTCCTGTTCATCTGCATCTATGTCTGGTTCGGTGGCGCACCTGGGGCGCACGGCGCGCACTGATCTGACACTACTGTGCTACAAGGGGGCGGCTGCAGGGCCGCCCCTTTTCGTTGGTGCCGTGCCCCGGACGCTGCGCAGCACCATGAGCGCGTTTACGCGCGTCTTCGACGCACTATGGTGATGCGCTGCTGAGCCGGGGCCCATCCTTTTGCACGCGAGGTGGGTCCCGGCGCTGCGGCGCAGCCTGAAAGTCGCTGGGCCGCGTCCGGGACACGAGCCCGCTCACTATGGAAGAATGCATGACCGACGAGACCTTACCGACGGTGGCGCAGAGCGCGATGCGCGGCCTCGCCTGCAAATGTCCGCGCTGCGGCAAGGGCAAATTGTATGCCGGCTTTCTCAACCTGAGGCCCCGATGCGAGTCCTGCGGGCTCGACTATGCTTTCATCGATACCGGCGACGGACCTGCAATTTTCCTGATCATGATCGCCGGCGCCATCGTGGTCGGATCGGCCCTGATCGTGGAGATCAAGTACCAGCCGCCGTTCTGGCTGCATGCCGCCCTTTGGCTGCCGCTGATTCTCGCGACCACGTTGCTGCCGATGCGTTCGATGAAGTCGCTCTTGATCGCGCTGCAGTTCCACCACAAGGCGGCACCCGGCCGGCTGATCGATCGCGAGCCGAAATGACCGCGGTGCAACGACGCCGCGGTGTCGCCGGCTTCGGCATTTTCTCGCTTGCGATGCTGGCGCTGTGTATCGGTCTCGGGCTGTGGCAGTTGCAGCGCCGGGCCGAGAAGCATGCGTTGATCGCGGCCCTGACCGAGCGTCTCGCAGGCGTCCCCGGAGCGCTGCCGCAGGCCGCGGATTGGAGTGCGCTAACGCCAGAGCGCGACGAATTCCGCCGCATCCGTTTCTCGGCGACCTATCAGCCGCGTCCGGATGCGATGGTCTACAGTTCCGGCTCGGCGGTACGCGATGACGTGACCGGTCCCGGCACCTGGGCGTTCCTGCCGGCGACGCTTGCCTCCGGCGAGACCGTCGTGATCAACACCGGCTTCGTGCAGAACACGATGCAGGACCGCGCCCAGCAGGATCGCGCAGTCACGCGACTGATCACGACGCAGCCGGTGACGTTGACCGGCTACCTCCGTTTTCCCGAAACTGCCGGCTCCCTGACGCCGGCGGAGAATACGGCAAAACGGCTGTGGTTCACCCGGGATCATCTGGCGATGGCACGCACGCTCGGCTGGGGCGAGGGCGGCAAGCCGGTCGCGCCGTTCTACATCGACCTGGAGGCGCCGGTGCCTGCCAGCGGCATCCCGAAACCCGGCCCGCTCACGGTTCGCCTCAAGGATAACCATCTGCAATATGCCGTCACCTGGTTCGGCCTCGCGGGCGTGGTGCTGGTCGCGTTTGTCGTGTGGTGGCGCGCGCAAAGGCGAGCGTGAATAGGTCTGCAATCCTGACCTTCTCCCGCCGGAAAACACGCAGCGGCCCTCAAGCGCCAAGTCGTTTCCTTACGGAAAGGGCGATCGCAACGGTGTGCAGCCTTGCACGTCATGCCAAAATGCCTTTGGATCGATTAATCCAGGGTTGCTCGCGGAAATTGAGCGGCGGATTCTCGTGAGTGACGGCGGCATGTCACAGTTCGAGCGCGATGGGGTAACGGCAGCCGGCGCCATCGAAGGGCTTCCGCCGATCGCGCTCACGCCCGAGCGGTCCTCGCCGCATGATTGGCTGCCGTATTGCTTCCCGCCGGCGCTTCTCTTGCTATCGTTGGCCATCATTGCGGGGACGTGGCTATGGCTGGGCGCCCCGGCCGCGGATGCGCCGCACTTCGGGTCCGGAAAGCTCCACTGCGTCTCTTACGCTCCCTTCAGGGATAGTCAGAATCCGCTGACGCCGGGGCTCATGATCGGTGCGCGCCAGATCGCTGAAGATCTCGATCAACTCGCCGGGATCAGCGACTGCGTCCGTACCTATTCGACCGGCAACGGACTGGATCAGGTTCCCGCGATGGCGCGGCGAGCCGGGCTGAAGCTGCTTTTGGGCATATGGATCGGTACGCGGCCCAGTGAAAATCTCCAGCAGATCGAGACCGCCATTGCATTGGCCAATGACTATGCCGATGTGGTCAGCGCCGTGATCGTCGGCAATGAGGTGCTGTTACGCCGGGAAATGACGGCGTCGGATCTCGCCGGTATCGTTCGCTCGGTAAAGGCACGCGTCAAGGTGCCTGTTACCTATGCCGATGTCTGGGATGTGTGGCTGCGTTCGCATGAGGTTTCCGCTGCAGTCGATTTCGTTACGGTTCACGTTCTGCCGTATTGGGATGATCTGCCGATAAGCGCCGTGCGAGCGGCCGCGCATGTCGGGTCGATGCGGCAGCGGATTGCTGCCGCGTTTCCGGACAAGGAAATCTTCGTTGGTGAGGTCGGCTGGCCAAGTGCGGGGCGAATGCGCGAAGGCGCATTGCCCTCGCCGGCCAATCAGGTGCGTGTCATTTCCAATATTCTCGCGCTGGCGGCGCAGCAGAACTTTCGGGTCAATTTGATCGAGGCCTATGACCAGCCGTGGAAAGCCAAATGGGAAGGGACCGTCGGCAGGCATTGGGGCCTGTTCGATTCCGAAGCGCGGGCGCTGAAATATCCCGCGGGCGTTCCGGTTCGCAATCACCCGTTCTGGGAAATCCAGATGGCCGGCGGGATCGCGTTCTGCCTGCTGATATTTGCCGTCGCATATGGCGCCGGTCGGCAAACCCGCGGGCAATCGCGGCCGGCGACCTGGTTCGCAATTGCCCTTGTCGCGTCGGTCAGCGGGGTATTGCTGGGAATGGCGATCGAGAGAACCTTGCTGCAGGGCTTCGGAATCGCCGGATCGATCAGGTGCGGCGTGCTGCTTGCCGTGGCGACCGGCGGGCCGCTGCTTTGCGCCATCGCGCTGATGACAGGCGTGGCGCCGCCGACGTTTTCGGAGGTCATGGGAGTGCGAGGCGATCGACGCCTTCCCGGATTGTCGTTGGCTCTGGGAGCCGCCCTGACGCTGACGACCCTGGCTGCCTGCGAGACCGCCCTCGGTCTGGTGTTCGACCCGCGTTACCGCGATTTTCCCTTTGCACCGCTGACCATGGCTGTGCTGCCCTATCTGATCCTCCGGTCTTTCGACCGGCGGCAGATGGCGGGTTCGCCTCCCCTGGCCGAAGCCGTATTCTGCGTGCTGTTCGGCATGTCGGCGGCCTGTATCGCGTTCAACGAAGGTCGCGAGAACTGGCAATCGCTATGGACGTGCGCGGCATATCTTGCGCTTGGGAGTGCCTTGTGGCTGGCGCGCGCTCCGGGTGAAAGAACCGGTTTCCACTTCGCTTGAAAACGCTTTATGGTGCCGCGCGACTTCGCCACCGGCAAAGTTAGATAATTCACTGATATCAAAGGCTTGGCGATAGCCTTGAGCCTTTGGAGGGCGGTTTGACGCGGTATATTTCGACGCGGGGGGAGGCCCCCACGCTGGGTTTTTGCGACGTGATGCTGACCGGGCTAGCCCGCGACGGCGGCCTTTACGTGCCCGAGACCTGGCCGCAATTGTCGCCCGAAGCCATCGCCGGATTGTTCGGCCGGCCTTATTGGGAAGTCGCGGTCGAGGTGATTCGCCCGTTCGTCGGCGGCGAAATCTCCGACGCCGATCTCGGCCGCATGGCCAATGAGGCCTACGCCACGTTCCGCCATCCCGCCGTGGTTCCGCTCGACCAGACCGGTCCCAATCAATTCATGCTGGAGCTGTTTCACGGCCCGACGCTGGCGTTCAAGGACGTCGCGATGCAGCTGATTTCGCGGCTGATGGACCACGTGCTTGCCAAGCGCGCTCAGCGCACCACCATCGTGGTCGCGACCTCGGGCGATACCGGCGGTGCGGCCGTCGATGCCTTCGCCGGCCTCGACCATGTCGATCTGATCGTGCTGTTTCCGCATGGCCGGATCTCCGACGTGCAGCGGCGGATGATGACGACGTCGGGCGCCTCGAACGTCCATGCGCTCGCCATCGAGGGCCATTTCGACGATTGCCAGGCGATCGTGAAGGGACTGTTCAATCATCACGGCTTTCGCGATGAGGTCGCGCTGTCAGGCGTCAACTCCATCAACTGGGCGCGGATCGTGGCGCAGGTGGTGTATTATTTCACCTCGGCGGTGGCGCTCGGCTCGCCCGCGCGCACGGTGGATTTCACCGTGCCGACCGGGAATTTCGGCGACATTTTCGCCGGCTACGTCGCCAAGAAAATGGGCCTGCCGGTGCGCTGGCTGCGGATCGCCGCCAACGTCAACGACATCCTGCCGCGCACGCTGAAGACCGGCATCTATGAAGTGCGCGAGGTTCACGCCTCGGCTTCGCCGTCGATGGATATCCAGGTCTCCTCGAATTTCGAGCGGCTGCTGTTCGAGGCCGGCGGACGCGATGCCGCCAGCGTGCGCCGGTTGATGGCGTCGCTGAAACAGTCCGGACGCTTCGTGCTGCCCGACGCGACGCTGGCGGCGATCCGCGCCGAATTCGACGCCGGCCGCGCCGACGAGACCGAAACCGCCGCCGCCATCCGCGCCGCCTGGCGCGAGGCCGGCGATCTGGTCGATCCGCATACCGCGGTGGCGCTGGCGGTGGCGGACCGCGACACCCCGGATTCGAAAATTCCCAACATCGTGCTGTCGACCGCGCATGCCGCGAAATTCCCCGATGCGGTGGAGGCGGCGTGCGGCGTGCGTCCGGAACTGCCGGCCTGGCTCGAGGGTTTGATGAGCAAACCCGAACACATCACGGTCATGAAGAACGACCAGGTCGAAGTCGAACGATTCGTGCGCTCGGTCAGCCGCGCCGCGAAGCAAGGAGTTGCCGGATGAGCGTCGATGTCACCAAGCTTCCCTCCGGCCTCACCGTGATCACCGATTCCATGCCGCATCTGGAGACGGCGGCGCTCGGGGTGTGGGCCGGTGTCGGCGGCCGCGACGAAAAGCCCAACGAGCACGGCATCTCGCATCTGCTCGAGCACATGGCCTTCAAGGGCACCACGCGACGCTCGTCGCGGGAGATCGTCGAGGAGATCGAGGCGGTCGGCGGCGACCTCAATGCCGGCACGTCGACCGAGACCACGGCCTATTATGCCCGTGTGATGAAGGCTGACGTGCCGCTGGCGCTCGACGTGCTCAGTGACATCCTGGCCAATCCGTCCTTCGTGCCGGACGAGCTCGAGCGCGAAAAGAGCGTCATCGTGCAGGAGATCGGCGCGGCCCAGGACACCCCCGACGACGTGGTGTTCGAACACCTCAACGAGCTGTGCTTCCCGGATCAGCCGATGGGCCGCTCGCTGCTGGGGACGGCGAAGACCCTGAAAGGTTTCAATCGCGATACGCTGCAAGGCTATCTGTCGACGCATTACCGCGGTCCCGACATGGTGGTGGCAGCCGCCGGCGCGGTCGATCACCGGCGGGTCGTGGAAGAAGTGTCGCACAGGTTCGCCAGCTTCGACGGACCGCAGGCGCCGAAGCCGCAAGCGGCGATGTTCGGCAAGGGCGGTTCCCGCGTGGTGCATCGCGACCTCGAGCAGGCGCATCTGACGCTGGCGCTCGAGGGGGTGCCGCAATCCGACCTGTCGCTGTTCTCCCTGCAGGTCTTCACCAACACGCTCGGCGGCGGAATGTCGTCGCGGCTGTTCCAGGAAGTGCGGGAAAAACGCGGGCTGTGCTACTCGATCTACACCTTCCATGCGCCCTACAGCGACACCGGATTTTTCGGGCTCTATACCGGCACCGATCCCGGTGACGCGCCTGAAATGATGGAGGTGATCGTCGACGTCATCAACGACGCGGTCGAGACACTGACCGAAGCCGAGGTGGCGCGCGCCAGGGCGCAGATGAAGGCGGGGCTCTTGATGGCGCTGGAAAGCTGCTCGGCGCGCGCCGAACAACTGGCGCGCCATGTGCTGGCCTATGGGCGGCCATTGACGGTGGAAGAGCTGGTAGCCCGGATCGACGCGGTCAGCGTGGAATCGACCCGCAACGCCGCCCGCGCCCTGTTGTCGCGCAGCCGCCCGGCGGTGGTGGCGCTCGGCAGCGGCAGGGGTCTGGACACGGCGGTGAGTTTCGCGGAAGGTTTGACCCGGTCGAAGGCGAAGTCACTGCTGCATTAGGAGGGTCGCTTGCTGCCCATGCTTCGAGACGCTCGCGCCGCTCGCTCCTCAGCATGAGGTTGTTGTGTTTCAACAGCTTAAACCTCATCCTGAGGAGCTCGGCATCGCGCAGCGAAGCCGGGCGTCTCGAAGGATGGGCAGCAATACCGATGTGTGATTCCAAGTCTTAGGGCAGGGGGAGTTTGAAGCATGGCCCTGTTTCGTTTGCCATCCAGCGGACCGGCGGCGCTCGCCCCGCGTGGCCACGGCCTGTTGCTGCGCGCGCCGCAGATGTCCGATTTCCTGGCCTGGTCGCAGCTGCGCGAATCGAGCCGGGGGTATCTCACGCCATGGGAACCGATCTGGCCGTCCGACGACCTGACCCGCTCGGGCTTCCGGCGCAGGCTGCGCCGCTATGCCGAGGACATCGCCGCCGACCGGTCCTATCCCTTCATCGTGTTCCGGGAATCCGACGGCGCCATGATCGGCGGCGTGACGCTGGCGAATGTCCGCCGCGGCATCGTGCAGGCCGGCACCATCGGATACTGGGTCGGGCAGCCCTATGCGCATCGCGGCTACATGACGGCGGCGCTGCGGGTGTTGCTGCCGTCGCTGTTCGGCGAACTCAACCTTCACCGCATCGAGGCCGCCTGCATTCCGACCAATTCGCCCTCGATCCGCGTGCTGGAGAAATGCGGCTTCGCCCGCGAGGGGCTGGCGCGACGCTATCTCTGCATCAACGGCGTCTGGCAGGACCACCTGCTGTTCGGGCTGCTGCATGAGGATTTTCGCGGCTGACCCCATTCTATCAGCGTTTCGGACGCCTTTGGTTCGCCGCCATTGCCCTGCTATAAGGCGGGCCAGAGCGTTTTCGAGCGAAGTGGACGCCGGTTCGCGTCAAGAAAACGCGTCGAAATAAAGACTGGAGCGTCGGTTCCAAACCGACGCTGCAGGGGACGATATTCAGAACACGCAAGTTACCGGGGACATCGCATGGAGGTTAAACCTGTGATCAGGACGGCCGCGCGGCCGGGCAAATCTCGCCGGGTCGCGCTGTTGGCCGTGATTTCATTGGCCATGGGCTCGGGCATGCTGGCTTCGCCGGCATCGGCGCAGTCGATCACCGATCGCTTCAAGGGCCTGTTCGGCGGCAAGTCGGAGGAGGCTCCCGCGCCGGGCGCCCCACCTGCCGCGGATCAAGCCCCTGATGGACTGTCCTGTCCCCCGGTCAGCATTCGCGCCGGAGCCTCCACCTATCAGGTGGCAGCCCCCGGCAAGCAGCCGGTCGGCAACGATCTGCGGTTCCAGGTGACGATCACGCGGACCGCGCGCGAGTGCAGCTACACGGGCGGCGAGATCACCGCACGGATCGGCATTCAGGGCCGCGTCATCGCCGGCCCCGCCGGCGCTCCCGCCACCGTCGATATCCCGATGCGGGTGGCGGTGGTGCAGTCCGGCGTGCAGGAAAAAACCATCGCCACCAAGGCGTACCGGACCTCGGTGACGATGTCGGAGGACGGCAGCGTGCCGTTCACGCTGGTCGCCGAAGACCTGGCCTATCCCGCGCCGCCGGGAGCGGTCGGCGATTCCTACATCTTCTACATCGGCTTCGATCCGCAGGCGCTGAAGCCGGAACCGAAGGCGAAGCCGAAGAAGAAGTAATTTTAGCTGCAGAAAATGCACTCGGTTGTCATCGCCCGGCTTGACCGGGCGACCCGGTATCCAGAGACGTCAGCAATAGAGCCGAGAAACCGCGGCGTACTGGATCGCCCGCTTTCGCGGGCGACGACATCAATAGATATTTGCGGTTGACGACAACCGAACAAAAAAGCCGGCGCGATGATCTCGCGCCGGCTTTTGTCAACGAATTGAAACGCGTCAGTTCAGCTTGGCCTTGACCTCGGCGATGCCCTTGATGAGCAGGTCGTCGGCGACCGAGCCTTGCACCGATTGCGACAGGATGGCGGAAGCCGCCGTCACCGCGGCGTTGGCTGCCGCCGCGCGAACGTCGGCGAGGGCCTGGGCTTCGGCGAGCGCGATCTTGCCCTCGGCGGTCTTGGTGCGCCGGGCGACGAAATCTTCCAGCTTGGTCTTGGCTTCGGAGGCGATGCGCTCGGCTTCGGCCTTGGCGGAGGCGATGATGTCCTGCGCCTCGGCTTCCGCCTTGGCGTGACGGGCCTTGTATTCCGCCAGCAGCTTGGCAGCCTCGTCCTTGAGCCGTCGAGCTTCGTCGAGCTCTGCCTTGATGCGCTCGCTGCGATGATCGAGCGCCTTCAGTACGGTGCGATGGATGCCGAAATAGGCGAACACCGCCATCAGGAGAACGAAGGCGACGGCGACCCAGAATTCCGCTTGGTAGAACATCGTCACTATCCCTTCAGCGACGCATCAACGGCCGAACTCACGGCCTTGCCGTCGGGCACCACGCCGGTCAGCCGCTGCACGATCGCGGAGGCTGCTTCGGCGGCGATGCCGCGGACATTGCTCATCGCGGTCTCGCGCGTCGACGCGATGGTTTTTTCAGCCTCGGCGAGCCTGACCGACAACTTGTCTTCCAGCGCCTTGCGCTCGGCTTCCGATGCCGCGTTCAGCTTTTCGCGGGTCTCGGCGCCGATCGCCTGTGCGCGCGAACGGGCCGCGGCCAGCTCGCTCTCATAGGCTTTCAGGGCGTTGTCGGACTCGTCCTTCAGCTTCTGCGCCGCAGCCAGATCGCCCTCGATCGCAGCCTGACGGTCCTCGATCGTCTTGCCGACGCGCGGCAGGGCGATACGCGAGACGATCAGGTAAAGTGCAACGAACGCGACCAGCAGCGACACCAGTTGCGAAGCAAAGGTGTCCTTCTGGAACGGCGGAAACGGAGCCTTGTGGCCGCCATCTGCCGCGGTATGAGCCGTCGTAGCCACGGGCTTCTCCTCGTTGGACGATCGAGGTCCCGGTTCGGGACCTCACCGGCCAGATCGGTATGGGATCAGAGAGCGAACAGCAGCAACAGCGCGATCAGCAGCGAGAAAATGCCGAGCGCTTCGGTCACGGCGAAGCCGAAAATCAGGTTGCCGAACTGGCCCTGGGCTGCCGAGGGATTGCGCACCGCAGCGGCAAGATAGTTGCCGAAGATGATGCCCACGCCGGCGCCCGCGCCACCCATGCCAATGCAGGCAATACCAGCGCCAATGTACTTTGCAGCGATCGGATCCATGAAACGAACTCCTTCTTGAGTTTTGCTAGAGCGGCAGGTTTGCCAGTGAGGGCCGGATCAGTGGCCCGGATGGAGAGCATCGTTGAGATAGATGCAGGTGAGGATGGCGAAGACGTAGGCCTGAAGGAACGCGACCAGAAGCTCGAGCGCGGTCAGCGCCATGGTCAGGCCGAGCGGCAACACGGCGCCGGCCCAGCCGAGGAAGCCGAGGGCTCCGAGCATGCCGATGAAGCTCGCGAACACTTTCAGCGCGATGTGGCCTGCCAGCATGTTGGCGAAAAGTCGCACCGAATGCGATACCGGCCGCAGGAAGAACGACAGCACCTCGATGAACATCACCAGCGGCAGGATCGCGATCGGAACGCCCGAAGGCACGAAGATCTTGAAGAATTTCAGGCCGTTCTTGTAGATGCCGTAGAACAGCACGGTGAAGAACACGACCAGCGCCAGCGCGACGGTGACGATCAGATGGCTGGAAACGGTGAAGGTGTAGGGAATGATGCCGATGAAGTTCGAGATCATGATGAACATGAACAGCGAGAAAATCAGCGGGAAGAACTTCATGCCTTCCGAGCCGGCGGTGCTTCTGATCGTACTGGCCACGAATTCGTAGCTCAGTTCGGCCACCGACTGCATGCGGCCCGGGATCAGCTGCCGGCCGGTGCCGAGCATCAGCACGGAGATCACCGCCACCGACAGGAACATGTAGGCCGACGAATTGGTGAACGCGATTTCGTGTCCGCCGATGTGACCGAGGGTGAAGAGCTTGGTGATCTCGAACTGGTGAATTGGATCGGCGGCCATGCGTCTCTCAGTCTATCGGTTTCGCGATCTCGGGGATCGCGTCGGACGTTCGGTGGCGCTTCGCGATGCCAGCGTCAGAGCCGTTCGGACTGCTTCGCCATCACGCCCGCGGTTCGCATCACATTCATCACGCCGGCGGTAAAGCCAAGCAGCAGGAACACGATGAGGCCCCAGGGCGAAGTCGACAGCAGGCGATCGAAACCCCAGCCGAGACCCGCTCCGACAAGAACACCGGCAACCAGTTCGGAGGAGAGCCGAAGCCCCATGGCCATGGCGGATGCCCTGGCCTGAGCCTGCTCAGTTCCGGACGGGTCAGTCCCGATTTTGCGGCTGTCCCTGACTTCGGACAACCGCTGATCCAGACTTCCGAGCCTTGCGGAAAGCGCGGCTTCGTCGGACGATTTATCGCCACTTCCATTCCGCTCGCCGTTCGTGCCTTCAGCCATGCTGTGGAGCCCAAACGAACCTGCGGTGGATGGAAATTACGCCCCGTCACCCTCAAAAGCCGCGCGGACCATACTGACCGCACCTAACCAAGTCAAGATTGCGTCGTAACCAGTTAGTGCATTGATTTCTCTCGATTTATTCAACCGCAGCGGGATCGGCGGCCGAGCCCTCGCCGCACTGCAATAGCTGACCGTCTCAATGGGCGATCTTGCGCGGTATCGGCGGGTCTGTTGGGATGATTCCGACTGTCATTGCCACCTGTGGATTCACCTGGAGACCGCATGCCGCGTCAGATCGACTACTATTTTTCGCTGCTCTCCCCGTGGGCCTACATCGGCCATGAATTATTCCGGGAGGTCGCAAGTACCTACGATCTCGAGGTAAATCACAAGCCGGTGGTGCTGGTCGACCTGTTCTCGGAGACTGGCGGCCTGCCGCTGATGAAGCGCCATCCGGTGCGGCAGCGCTATCGGATGCTTGAACTGCAGCGCTGGCGCGACAAGCGCGGCCTCACTTTCAACCTGCAGCCGGCGAACTGGCCGTTCAACGCACGGCTCGCCGATGGCGTGGTGATTGCGGCCATCGAGGCCGGCCACGATCCGGGTCCGTATCTGCGGCGGGCATATGCTGCGGTGTGGGAAGACCAGCTCAATCTGGCCGATCCGGCCACCTTGATCAGGCTGGCCGACGATTCCGGGCTTCCCGGCGGGCAATTGGTGGCGCGTTCGGGGTCCGATGAGATCAGCGCGGTCTATGAGCAAAACCGCCAGGATGCGCTGGCGGCCGATGTGTTCGGATCGCCGGCCTATGTGCTCGATGGCGAGGTATTCTGGGGGCAGGACCGGATCGAATTGCTTGCCGACGCGTTGAAATCCGGCCGCGCGCCCTATAGGTCGCAGGTGTAGGCTGGTAGCGCCCGGGACGGGGACAGCCTGTCCGGTTTGAGGCGGTGCGATCCCAGCGGAGCGATCCCATGAGCACAGCGACGTCGAGCACAGCGAAATTGTCCTGGAAGTTCTCCACAGCAATCGCAGCCAGCGCGGTGATTCTTGGCCTCGCCGCTTCCTTTGGCGGAACCGGCGCCGCCGTCGCGCAATCGATGCCGGACGGCGAGAAGGGCCGCTATTCCATGTCGACGGTCGGCAACGGCGTGATCCGGCTGGATACCAGGACCGGCGCGGTTTCGACCTGCAGCAACAGCGGCGCGGGCTGGGCCTGCTATGCCGTGCCCGACGAACGCGCGGCGCTGGATGCGGAAATCGGCCGGCTGCAGGCCGACAATGACAGACTGAAGGCTGAATTGGCGGCGCGCGAAGCCGTCGTCACCGGCAAGATCGACGAGGCCTTGCCCAAGGAGACATTGCCCAAGGACAGCTTGCCCAAAACCGACTCGCTGAAAAAGCCCGATCCGAAGGTAGCCGAGGGCGAGCGCAAGATCGAGATTCCGCTGCCGAGCGACCGCGACATGGACCGTATGATGTCGTTCCTGGAGCGGGCGTGGAAGCGGCTGATCGAGATGGCCAACCGGGTGCAGAAGGACGTTTCCGGCCGGATTTGAGCGTCCTGCACGCTCTTTCCACGTCGTCCCCGCGAACGCGGGGACCCATACGCCGCGGCCTCTCGACGTTGCACAATGTATGTCGACGCTTTTCTTAATAACCAACATCGGTGGTTATGGGTCCCTGCTTTCGCAGGGACGACGTCTGGAGATATTCGTGCCACCCAAATCCATTTCCCGCTCCGCGCCGTCGACGGTCACCGTGACCGCCATCGTGTCCTCGCTGCTGACGGTGCAGACGCGCGGCGCCGGCTTCACCGATCTCACCGCCGAGATCGAAAAATTCATCCACGACGCCGGCGCGCAGGAGGGCGCGGTGACGCTGTTCATCCGCCATACCTCGGCGTCGCTGACGATCCAGGAAAATGCCGATCCCTCGGTGCTGACAGATCTGATGACGGTGCTCGGCCGGCTCGCGCCCGAGGGCGCCGGATGGAGCCACGACACCGAAGGCCCCGACGACATGCCGGCGCACATCAAGACCATGCTGACGGCGACCTCGCTGCAGGTGCCGGTGCTCGAGGGCGAACTCGCGCTGGGAACCTGGCAGGCGATCTATTTGGTCGAGCATCGCCGCGCGCCGCACCGCCGCGAGGTCGTGCTGCAGTTTGCCGGAAGCACGAGTTCGCGCGGTCGCACCCTCCGTCTCCCCCCCGCCCGCGCAGCGGTGGGGAGGGGCCGGGCGAGGGGACGGGGGTGGGGGGTCTATCGGCCTGGACCGCTGCCAATGAGTTTGCAAACACGACTCGCAGCGAGTTTGCTGAAGCGCCCCCC
>NZ_JAURXB010000092.1 GCF_030654605.1 Bradyrhizobium sp. | reverse complement strand
GCGCTGCGCAGCTTGATGTTGTCGCCGTCGCCGAACAGCACCCTGTGTCCGCGGCGCAGCCGCGAGACCTGTAGCCCGAGCACGAGGTAGAGCAGGGCCAGTATGCCGAGATAGGCGGCTGTAATGGATGGCAGTTGCATGATGCATTCCCCCGATACGATGTCATTCCGGGGCGCGCGCGAGCGCGAACCCGGAATCTCGAGCGCAATCATCTCTGGATTCCGGGTTCGATGCTACGCATCGCCCTCAGATGTGCAATTGCACATCGGGGAATGACGTGAGTGAACTTTACGCCGCCCCCACCCAATTGCCATGGACTCCGTCGGGAACGCGATGGCCGAGCTGCACCAGCGCGACCGGGCCTGAATCGACGTCGGTAGCGTTGAATACCGCGAGATCGCTGCGGTTTTCGCGGGCGCGCCAGACCGCGGCGAGCAGCCAGCCGTCACCTTCCGCGGCGTCCTTGGCCCGCTCGACGAACACCGGCTCGGAGATGGTGTCGCCGGCCGGCAGCAGGTAGTTGCCGAGCCGCGATCCCTTGCCGTCGACATGGACGATGCCGGAGAGCGCGCCGATGAACGGCAGATCGTGGTTGGCGCAGGCGTACCAGCCATGGGCGCTCTTCAGGCCGGCGCGGCGATCGTCGATGCGCGGGAATTCGCCGGTGACGTCGTCCAGATAGGTTTGGCTGAAGCGGTCGGTATTTCCGCCGAGGTCGAAGGTCCAGCGGCACAGCCGCGCGCGGGATTTGGCGGGGTCGGTCGGCGAGCCGTCCGGATGGGTGAACAGCGGCGCCTCCTCGAACTGCATGACGTCGGCGATGATCCTGTCGCCTTCCTCCCAGGCGTTCATGACGTGGAACACGTAGCAGCTCTCGGCGCGGAACCAGACCAGATCCTTGGCCGAACCGTTGCGCTTCATGACGCCGACATAGGCGCCCTTTTCCGGCTCCCAGGCGTAAGCCGGCTTGCCGCGCATCGCGCGCTCCATGCTGCCGGTAATGGGCAGGATCGGAAACAGCAGGTGATTTTCGGTGACGATAAAATCATGCACCATGCTGGCATAGGGCGCCTCGAAACGGTCGAAGCGGGTCACCACGCCCGCGACATTGACCGATCCAAAGGAGAGGGCAGGGGTCAGCGGCCCCGCCGCATTGTAGCCGAAGAACACCATCTCGCCGGTGACCGGATCGATCTTGGGATGGGCCGTGAAGGGACCGGCGATGGCCTTGCCATAGTCGCAGTAGCCGAGGCGATTGAGCGTGCCGGGCTCGATCTCGGTCGGCAGATGGCCTTCCTCCAGCGCCAGCAACCGTCCGCCATGAAATATGATGTTGGTGTTGGCGACGCCAGAGTCGGTGCACGAGGTGGCCGGGGCGTCGGGCAGCTTGCGGCCGCCGAAGCCGCCGAACAGCGCGCGGCCGGCGTCGTGCTCGGCCTGCCATTTCGGGGTGCGGACCCAGCGGTTGCGGTAGCTGGCGCGGCCGTTCTCGAGATGGAAGGCGTGCAGCATGCCGTCGCCGAGAAACCAGTGCGCGCCCGGCGCTTCGAACTGCGGATTGGGCCCGTTGCGATAGAGCGTGCCGTTGAGCTCGCGTGGCAGCTCGCCCACGATTTTCAGATGCGGCGCGTCGCATTCCATCGGTATCGGCGCCAGATTGCTTCGGGCCGCCTTGGTCTCCACCTGGTCAAGCATCGGTCGCTCCCTGATTTTATCTTTACATCGTCAAGATATCGATAGGGCCAGGTTCCGTATCCGTCAAGCAAAATCTTTACAGTGTCAATATCAGGGCCTATACACCCCCGATGGCAAGAACACCCAGTATTGGACGGAGCGCTGTTCGGCGCGATTCGAAAGTCGCGGCGCCGGCCCGGGCCGGCCGCAAGCCAGCCCCGCCGCGCAAGGCCAGGACTCGTGACGACAAGACTCGTGACGCCAAGGCCAGCGAAGCCACGCCGTATCATCACGGCGATCTGCACGACGCCTTGCTCAAGGCCGCCGAGACCGTGCTGGAGCGGGACGGGCTCGGCGGCTTGACGCTGCGCGCGGTGGCGCGCGAGGCCGGGGTGTCCCATGCCGCGCCCACCCATCATTTCGGCGACCTCACCGGCCTCGTCAGCGAACTCGCCGCGATCGGCTTTCGGCAATTCAACCTTGCGATGGCGGCGGCCGGCGCCATCGATGCCCCGCCGATGTTCAAGGCGCTGGCGCGGGCCAAGGCCTATGTCGCCTATGCGCAGGCGCATCCCGGCATGTACGGGCTGATGTTCCGCACCGAGCGGCTCGACATGACGCGGCCCTCGCTGCACGAGGCCGCCAGCGCCTCGTTCGCCGGGCTGGCCGGCGCGGTCGGCGTCAGCCTTCAGCAGCAGGCGTCTGACGAGGCGCTGTCGCTGGAACACGCGGCGGCCATCGCACGCGCCTGGTCGCTGGTCCACGGCTTCACCACGCTGCTGCTCGACGGCCGCCTCAACGACATCCTGAAGCGGCTGCCCAAGGGCAACGATGTCGAGACCCTGCTGGATGCCATGCTGCGCTCGACCGTCAGCCGGCCGCCTGGACCCTGATCAGCGCTTTTTCGCCAGTTCGACCGCGCGGCCGCTTTCGCCGATCACCTGCACTTCGTCCTTGCCGCATTTGAAGCTTCGCGCGGTGTCGTCGGCGGCCTTGCGGGCGAGCTCATTGGCATTCGGATTGGCCTTCACGTCGACATAGGCGACATGGCACACCGCGCCGGGCGGCAGCCGCGTCACCGCCAGCAACGGTTTTGCGATGGGACGGCCGTTCTTGTCCTCGTCGGTAGTGTCGGAAATGTGCCAGCGCTGGATGATCGCGAAGGGTTTGCCGTCCAGCGCCCGCCATTCCACGGTGTCGGTGGTCGAGTTGAACGGCCCAAAGGGAGTCTCCGCCGCCGGCTCCTTGTCTGCCGCGGCGCGGTTGCGGCCGACCGAGACCGTTTCGCGCAGATCGTCCTCGCTGATGACCACCACGAGCCCGGCCTTGCCCGGGCAAACCCGGATCGTGGAATCGTCGACGCCGTTGCCGGCGCTGGTGACGCGGCAATCCCTTGGGGCGGTCGAGGTGTAGCTACTGCTGAAAGTTTGGGCGTTGGCCGGTGAAATCAGCCCGAAGCAGGCACCGAACAGCGCCGCCGGCACCATTCCCCGCATGATGCTCGCGCGGGAGGTCCGGCGCAGGTCGAGAGTACGCATCATCTGCCCGCTATGTCAGGGGAACCGGTCATGCCGGTTCGACGTACGCAATCTGGGGAAGGTTCAGGCAAAATGCGCGAAAGGCCTGACATTGGCCCGGAATCGCTCTAGAACAGCGGCTTCGCAATCCCTTCATAGCGCGTCAGTTCAAACTCATCATGCCTGCCATTCCGTCGAACAAACCCTACCGCGTCGGCCGTTCCCGCACCGGGCTTGGCCTCTTCGCCACCAAGCCGATCAAGAAGGGCGCCAGGATCGTCCGCTATTTTGGTCCGCTCTTGGATTCCAGGAAGGAGAAGGACGACGCGATCGAGAACAAGTATTTGTTCGAGCTCAACAACCGCTGGACCATCGACGGTTCGGTGCGCACGAACATCGCGCGCTATATCAACCACGCCTGCAAGCCGAACGCGGAATCCGACGTCAAGCCGCGCAAGCGCAAAGTCATCATTCGCGCGATCAAAAACATCGAGCCCGGCGACGAGATCAACTACGATTACGGCACCGACTACTTCAAGGAATATATCAAGCCGATCGGCTGCAAATGCGTCGCCTGCGAAAAGAAGCGCAAGAAGCAGCGCGCCGAGGCGAGGGCTGAAAAGGCCCGCCTCAAGGCAAAAGCCGAGCGCAAGGCCTTGAAGCAAGCCGCGAAGCAGGCGCCGAAGGCCGACAAGAAGAAGCCGAGCAAGTCGGCGCGTGCCAATGGCAAGCTCCTGAACGGCCACGGCGCAAAATCCGCGGCGGGCCGGACGGCGAAATCCGGGATTTCCCGGAAGGCCCGCAAGCCACGCGAGCAAAGCCGCGCGTCGGCCTAATCTGCGGTCTGCCTTCTCGCAAAGCTCGTCATGCCCGGCCTTGTGCCGGGCATCCACGTCTTGGCAGACTCGCAGGAAGAAAGACGTGGATGACCGGGTCAAGCCCGGCCATGACAAGTCCTCATCGGCCGGGCTTCCGCAGCGATTTCGGCAGCGGTGAATCGCCGAAATTGAGCGTCGAGCGTTGCAGGATCGCGCCGCCTTCATCGACCACCACGCGAAATCGCCGGTGTTCGCTGAAGAAGGTCAGGCGATAGCGGCCGCTGTCGGCGTCGGTCCCGCGCTCGGACTGGCTGGTGATCCGGCCCGCGCGCATCTGCTGCCGGAGCAGCGGCAGCGCAAGGCCCAGTCCCTCGGCAATGACCGATGCGTCGATCTCGACAGCGCCGTTTTCGAATTCGACAGGTTTCATCGGACGCTCATGCGGCACTTGCCGCTGTATTGTGCCTGGCCCGGGCGGGGTAGGCGCATTCCGCAAGCGTGGTGGTATCGAGTTCGCGCATGAAGGCTTCGCGCGCGGCGGCAAGACGAGCCTTCAGGCGGCAGCGCGGCTGCAGCACGCAACTACCGCCGTCGCCGCGGAAACACTCGACCAGCGCGTGGCGCTCTTCCAGCGCCCGCACCACTTCGCCGAGCGTGATCGCCTGCGGCGGCCGCGCCAGCCTGAAGCCGCCGCCGGCGCCGCGCTGGGTATTGATGAATCCGCCTTCGGCGAGATCACGCACCACCTTGGCCAGATGATTGCGCGAAATCCCGAACTCGGCGGCGATTTCGTTGGTCGCGAAAGACCGAGCCGGCTCGCCGGCCAGCCGCATCAGCGCGCGCAACGCAAAATCCGTAAACAACGTCAGGTTCATGGCATCCCCGGGGAAATAGGCCTTGCAAACCGATCCTACAGGTTTAAATAGGTATTTGAAATACCTATTTAAGGAGAGCCGCTGTGACGACAGCTGAACGGCGCGAAAAGATCACGGCGGAGATCGTGGCCAGGACCGGCATCACCGAGCCGTTGATCGAGCGGCTGGTTCACGCGTTCTACGCAAAGGTCCGCACCGATACGGTGCTGGCGCCGGTATTCGAGGCCCGAATTCAGGATTGGGAACCGCATCTGGAGCGGATGTGCGCCTTCTGGTCGTCGGTCGCGCTGATGTCGGGCCGCTATCACGGCACGCCGATGGCCAAGCACATGCCGTTGCCGGTCGATGCCGATCATTTCGACCGCTGGCTCGAGCTGTTCGAGGAGACCGCCATCGAGGTCTGTCCCCCCGCTGCCGCAACGCATTTTGTCGAACTGGCGCGGCGGATCGCCGCCAGCCTCGAACTCGGCATCGCCGGCGCGCAGGGCGTCATGCTCGGCAACGGCGAACGGTTCAGGCGTCAAGCAGATCAAACCGCAGGAGATGTCAGATGAAGCGTTCACCGGTCGCAACCGTCATCAACGATACCAGGCTGGCGCAGGAGCAGGCGAACCCATACTCGGGCAGCAGCCTGGTTCCGATGCTGATCAGCGGCATCGTTCTGGTCCTGGTGGGGATGATTGCCGCTGTCATGGTGAGCTGA
>NZ_JAURXB010000080.1 GCF_030654605.1 Bradyrhizobium sp. | reverse complement strand
CAGCGTGAAGAACACGATCTTCAGCGCCTTGGTGTTGAGCCCGATGCTGCGGGCGTGGTTCTCGTCGAAGAACGTCACCATCAGGTCTTTCCAGAGCACCGCGAGGATGGCCAGCGAAACCGCCGCGATGATCGCGACCTGCACCACGTCTTCATCCGAGATCGCCAGGATGTTGCCGAGCACGATGGTCTGGATGCTGACCGAGGTCGGCCAGATCGACGCCATCAGCAGGCCGAGCGCGAACAATGTCGTGAACACCAGGCCGATGACGGCGTCCTCGCGCAAGCGCGAGTTCAACGTGACAAACTGCATGCCGCCGGCGGCCAGGATTCCGGCAAAAAAGGCCCCGACCGCGAACGGCGCGCCGACGATATAGGCCGCGGCGACGCCGGGCACGATCGAGTGCGCCAACGCGTCGCCCATCAGCGACCAGCCCTTGAGCATCAGGTAGGCCGACAGGAAGGCGCAGACCCCGCCGACCAGCGCACTCACCCACATCGCCTTCAACATGTAGTTATAGCTGAACGGGACCAGCAGTTCGGCGAAGAATGGCTCCATGTCACTCGGGCTTTGTATTGTTGAGGGAGTTAGTCCCATCGCCATAGAACACCACCGGCCGCTCGTCGTCGGTGAGCACCGTGACCCTTCTCGTGTCGGCGTCGTCGTGCAGCGCGGGGCCACCGAGCTGGAAGTTCCGCAGCACGCCGCCGAAGGCGCGCTCGAGATTTCCTTGCGTGAAGACTTGCGCCGTCGGACCGGACGCCAGCACCGTGCGGTTGATGAGGACGACCTGGTCGCAGAACTCCGGCACGCTGCCGAGATTGTGGGTCGAAACCAGCATCAGGTGGCCGGCGGCGCGCAATTCGCGCAGCAGGCTGATGATGGCGGCCTCGGTCTTGACGTCGATGCCCGTAAAAGGCTCGTCGAGCAGGATGATGCGGCCCTCCTGCGCCAGCGAGCGCGCCAGGAAGACGCGCTTCTTCTGGCCGCCGCTCAATTCGCCGATCTGGCGATGGCGAAATGCGCTCATGCCGACGCGCTCCAGCGCCTGGTCGACCTTGTAGCGATCGGCGCGCGACGGCATCCGCAGGAAATTCATGTGCCCGTAGCGGCCCATCATCACGACGGTTTCGACCAGCACCGGAAAATTCCAGTCGACATCCTCGCTTTGCGGCACATAGGCTACGATGTTCTGCTTCAGCGCTTCATTGACGCTGAGACCGCACAGCCGCACCTCGCCCGCAGCCGGCTGCACGAAGCCCATGATCGCCTTGAAGATGGTGGATTTACCGCTGCCGTTGACGCCGACCAGCGCGCAGATCGTGCCGGGGTCGAGTTCGAACGAGGCGTCATGCACGGCGGTCAGGCCGTTGGCGTAGCTGACGGTGAGATGGCGCACGGAAATGCTGGAGCCGGGTGTGGCTCCCCTGTCCGGCGCGATGCCCGCGAACGGCGCGGATGCGTTCACTTGCCGAATCCCTTCGCGATGGTCTCGACGGTCACGTTCAGCAGATCCAGATAGGTGGGGACCGGACCACCGGCGGCGCTGAGCGAGTCGACATATAGCACGCCGCCGTAACGGGCGCCGGTCTCGCGCGCGACCTGCTTGGCGGCGCGGTCGGAGATCGTGCTCTCGCTGAACACCACCGGGATCTTGTTCTTGCGCACGAGGTCGATCACCTTGCGCACCTGTTGCGGCGTGCCCTGCTCGTCGGCGTTGATCGGCCACAGATAGGCTTCCCGAAGCTTGTAATCGCGCGTCAGGTAGCTGAATGCGCCTTCGCTCGATACCAGCCAGCGCTGGTTGTCGGGGATGGCGGCGAGCCGCTTGCGCAGGGGCTCGTCGAGCGACTTGATCCGCGCGGAATATTCCGCAGCGTTCTTCGTATAGGATTCCGCGTTATCAGGGTCGTATTTGACCAGCGCCTTGCGGATGTTCTCGACATAGATCAGCGCCGTGGAGGACGACATCCAGGCATGCGGATTGGGCTTGCCGGTGTAGGGACCCTCGGCGATCCCCATCGGCTCGATGCCTTCGGTGACGACCACGCTCGGCACCTGCTTGACGTTCTCGAAGAATTTCTCGAACCAGCGCTCGAGATTAAAGCCGTTCCACAACACGAGGTCGGCCGCCTGCGCCCGCACGATATCGAGCGGCGTCGGCTGGTAATCGTGGATCTCGGCGCCCGGCTTGGTGATCGATTCCACGATCGCTCTGTCGCCGGCGACGTTCTGCGCGATGTCCTGAATGATCGTGAACGTGGTCACGACCCGAAACGGTTTTCGCGACGCGGTCTGCGCCTGTGCCGGAACGATCAAGGCCGCGCCGGCGAACGCCGCCGCGAGCATTGCTGCCACGAGCCGCCGGCTCATCGGCTTCGACTTCATTTGCCTTTTCTCCAAATTGCGTCCGCCCGCGCGAACCGGCAGCCGGAATCGCCACTGAGACCGTGTTGCTGTTGCGACTTAATCGCAAAAAAGATTGCGCTGGGGCGCGTCCTGTGTCAATCCTTATTGCGAGCTATTCGCAATTGAGGGTTTTGCCTTGCAAAAGTTCGTTAATCCCAACGAGTCCGGCGGAATCCGACCCTCTTCTGCAACTAAGTTGCAGTTGCATAATTGCAATTCCGCTTGCACGCAGGCCAAACGAATCCTGCTGGCGGCCGCCCTGTTCTTCACCGCTTCGCCTGTGGTCGACGCGTCGGCAGAGCCGTCCGACGGCATTCCGGTCCCGTCGATCGCGACGAGTTTGCCTGACAACGGCGACCCGGCCGGAATTCGCAAATGGCTCAGCGAGCGCGGCGTCACCTATGGCGTGGTCTACACCGGTGAAGCCCTCGGCAACGTCTCGGGCGGCATCCGCCAGGGCGCGTTGTATGGCGGCAAGCTGGAGGTGTCCGTCAGCGCGAACCTGGAAAAGCTGATCGGATGGCAGGGACTGAGCTTCTTCTCCAATGCCTTTCAGATCCACCGCACGTCCGGCCCGCGCGACGAGCACTTCACCAGCATGATCACCATCAGCAACATCGAGGCGTTCCCCTCGACACGCCTGTCGGAGTTGTGGTTCGAACAAAAATTCTTCGATGACCGCTTCAGTATCCGCCTCGGCCAGCTGACGACGGACGCGGAATTCTTCATCAGCGACTACAGCCGGATGTTCATCAGCAGCGATTGGCCCACCATCATGGGCGCCAACATCCCCAGCGGCGGACCGGCCTACCCGCTCGCTACCCCCGGCATCCGGTGGAAATTCGATGCCAATGCAAACTGGTCGATGCTGCTCGGACTGTACAATGGCGATCCCGGCAATCAGGCAACGGTCAACCGCACCGGCACCAACTTCCGGATCAACGACCCGCCGCTTCTGATGGGCGAAATTCAGCATCGCTACAATCAGGAGAAGGATTCCCGCGGGCTGGCGGGCATCGTCCGGCTCGGCGGCTGGCACCATTTCGGCAAATTCGATGATCTGAGATTCGACCATGCCGGGTATTCGCTGGCGCATCCGCTCAGCAACGGCACCGCCCGCCAGTTCCGCGGCACCAGCGGCGTCTACGGCATCGTCGACCAGCAGATATACCGGCCCGAAGGCGGCGGCCCGGACAGCGGCATCAGCGTTTTCAGCCGTATTTCAGGGGCCCCATCCGACCGCAACCTGGTCAACTTCTTCCTGGACGGCGGCGTCGTCTTCGCCGGCATGGTTCCCCACCGGCCCGACGACAAGTTCGGTGCGTCCTTCATCTATGCCAGCATATCCGATTGGGCCCGCGCGCTGGACCGCGACCTGATCGCCTTCTCCAGCGTCGCCCAGCCGATCCGGGCCTTTGAGATGACGATCGAACTCAGCTACCAGGCCCAGATCAAGCCGGGCTGGACCATGCAGCCGGTGTTTCAATACATCGTCCATCCCGGCGGCCACGTGCCGGATCCGGTTTCTCCGAGCCTGGCGATCAAGAGCGGGGCTTTGGTGGGTTTGCGGAGCACGGTCGCGTTCTAGCGACGTATCGCAGGCCGGCGCGACCAAGTCAGCTCACCCGGCCGTGCGCGCGCAGCAACCTTGCGCCGCCCTCGGTGATCGCCACCCGAACGCCCGCCCCTGCGATGTTTTCGCGCGCGACAAAACCGCGATCGACCGCGTCCTCCCAGATCGTCAGGCGCGGGCACGAGGTGCGCCACGTCTCGATCACCTCGGAATAGAGCCGTGGCTCCCTGGCGATCCATTCGACGAGGTCGAGCACCAGCGGGTCGATGTCGTCGGCCATCCGCTATCTCCTTTCCTCAAAAGGCGAGCGCTTTGCTTTCGAACCAGGGCGCCAGCAGCAACCAGCTTCCGTAGAGAATGTAATAGCAGGCGACCGTCGTGATCAGCCGCCCCGCCCAGGTGCGGAATTGCAGGTCGGTCATGGCTTCGAGGAAACGCCGCGCCAGTGTGGTGCCGGTCATCGAGGCCACGACGGCGATCACGGCGAGGACCGGATCGAGCGTCGCGGCCTGGTCGATGATGCCGCCGAAATACACCAGTTTGACGAAATGGCTGGCGACCTGGCAGGCGGCCTTGGTCGCGACCACCTCGCGGCGACCGAAATTGCCGCCGAGAAAGAAGGTGTCCATCAGCGGGCCGGAGACGCCGGTCATCAGCATCAGCCCCATGCAGATGAAGCCGTAGAAACTGCCCTGCGCGATGCTCTCGGGGTTCGGCTTCAGGCCCTTCGGTGTCAGCCGCGCCATGAACGGCGTCACGCCGAGCAGCAACAGCGCGATCGGCTTGTCCGGCACGTAGCGGGTGATCGACCAGGCGCCGAGCGCCAGTGCTGCGCCGATCAAATAGATGAAGACCGGCTTCCACCTGATATGCGCGCGCCACAGGAAGGCGCGCCAGCCGTTCGCCGCCATCTGCGTGATCGCGTGCAGCACCATCGCCGAGGGCAGCGGCAGCACGGTCAGCAGCACGCCGATCAGGATCAGCCCGCCGGCCATGCCGAACAGCCCGGACAGGAACGCTGTCGCGACCATCAGCAGACCAAGCGCGGCCATCAGAAGCGGCGTCATTTCGAATCTCCGCCGCCAGTTCTGCCCTGCCTGTACCGGCGGCGCAAACTGAGTTAGCTTGCCCTGGCCTCAGTTTTCCTGAGGGTCACAGGTTCTGGCGTGAAATGCGGCGGCTGCTCTTTCTCAATGGCATCAAGGCGTTCGAGGCCGCCGCGCGAACCGGCAGTTTTGCGGGCGCCGGAGCCGAGCTCAACGTGTCGGCGGCGGCGGTCTCCAGGATGGTGCATCTGCTGGAGGACCGGCTCGGCGTCGCGTTGTTCGAGCGCAAGGCCAACCGGCTGGCGACCACGGCGGCAGGGCGCGCCTATCAGAGCGGGCTGACACCGATCTTCGATGCGCTGGCCAGCCTGACCGCGCAGGTGTCAGCGCCATCGGGCGTCCGGGTGCTGACCATCGGCGTCGGTCCGACCTTTGCGATGCGATGGCTGATTCCGCGGCTGGCGGATTTCCGAAAAGTGGAGCCCGACATCGAGGTGCGCATCACCACCGGCGGGGCCGCGGCGCCGTTCGGCGACGACTGGAGCTGCGGCATCAAGCTCGGCGACGGCGAGTGGCCGGGCCTGGTCGCCGAGCCCCTGTTCGCGGCCGATCTGTTGCCGGTGTGCGCGCCGCGGCTGGCGCAGCAGCTGAAACGATCAGGCGACCTCAAGGGTCCGAGCCTGCTGCGCGTCGCCCATTCGCCCGACGACTGGCCGTCGTGGCTGAAGGCCTCGGGTGTCGGGCGGGTCACCGCGCGCGGGCCGGAGTTTCAGTTCTACGGCCAGGCCCTGCAGGCCGCCGTCGACGGGCTCGGCATCGCCATGGGCATCCGGCCCTATATCGACGACGACCTCGCCGCCGGACGGCTGGTGGCGCCGTTTGCGCTGACGGTGCCGAAGGGCATGCGCTGGTATCTGGTCTATCGCAGCTTCCAGACCGGGCAGCGCGATTTCGCCGCGTTCCGGCGCTGGATCGTGCGCGCCGCGGCGGGACCCGCGGCACGGGACAGGGTTCGGAAAAAATAGCCGGAAATGTGAACGGGTTCACATTCGTTTTGGCCGGCTCGTGTTTCGCTCGATCCCAGCAGCAGCTGGGGTGACGAGATGACCTACGAGGGCTTTGCCATCGAGTGTTACCAGGCCGGCAGGGGCCTGTGGCATGCCAGGCTCCGGCGGCCGGACCGCAATCCCATGATCGTCGGCGGCGTTGCTTTCTCGGCGATTGAAATCGGCTTCGCCTGGTCCGATCCGGAGTCCGCAGCCGCGGATGCCAAGAACCAGATCGACCGCCTCAAGCTCACTCGATACGCAGCGGTCGCGCAGGCGCCGCAACAGGAGCTGTCGGCCGCCTGATTTGACCAAGAGGTAAGCGTCCCATGCTTGATTCCGAATTCCAATCAGCCCCGTCAGCTTCCCCCACGGTCTTGTCCTGCTGTCCGCAGTGCGATGCCGAGCTGGCAGTGTTGAGCGTCATCGCCGGACGCGCGGGGTCCGAATACTGGGCCATGCAATGCACGGAATGCGGCGGGATCCATCTGGACATCGTCAAGCCCGCGCCGCTGCCGCACACGGCTTAGTCTGAAATCTCAAACCGGATTTGCGGCCCATGCTTCGAGACGCGGCCAAGCGGCCGCTCCTCAGCATGAGGTTCAATTTGTTGAAACACCACAACCTCATGCCCGGATGAACGCTTCGCGTTCACTCGGGAGGAGCGAGCAGCGCGAGCGTCTCGAAGCATGGGCAGCAAGCTCCAACCGTAGCTCAGCCGCCCGCCTCGAACGCATGCGCGATGGCGCGCTGGGCCTCGTCCTGGATCTGCCGCAAATGCTCCGCGCTGCGAAAGCTCTCCGCATAGATCTTGTAGACATCTTCGGTGCCCGACGGCCGCGCCGCGAACCATCCGCTGTCTGACGTCACCTTGATGCCGCCGAACGGCTGGCCGTTGCCGGGTGCCGCCGTGAACGCCGAGCGAACCGGTTCGCCGGCCAATTCCGCCATCGCCAGCTTCTCCGGCGACAACGCCTTCAGGAGGTTTTTCTGAACCGATGTCGCCGGCGCGTCGATGCGCTCGTAGTAGGGCACGCCGAGTTCGTCGGTCAGTTTCTCGAACAACTGGCTGGGATCGGATCTGGTACGCGCCGTCATTTCGGCGGCCAGCAGTCCCAGAATGATGCCGTCCTTGTCGGTAGTCCAGACCGAGCCGTCCCTGCGCAGGAACGAAGCGCCGGCGCTTTCCTCGCCGGCGAAGCCGAACGAGCCGTCGCGAAGGCCATCGACGAACCATTTGAACCCGACCGGGGTCTCGACCAGCCTGCGGCCGAGCTTCTTGGCGACGCGGTCGATGATCGCGCTGGAGACGATGGTCTTGCCCACCGCGCTGTCGGCGCGCCATTGCGGACGGTTCGCGAACAGATAGGCGATCGATGCGGCGAGGTAATGGTTCGGGTTCATCAGCCCGTTGGAGCCGGTGACGATGCCATGGCGGTCGGCGTCGGTGTCGTTGGCGAAGGCGACGTCGAACCGGTCGCGCATGCCGATCAGCCGCGCCATCGCATAGGGCGAGGAACAGTCCATCCGGATCTTGCCGTCCCAGTCCACCGTCATGAAGCGAAACGTCGGATCGACCGTGTCGCTGACGATGGTGGCGTCGAGGCCGTAGCGCGCGATGATCGGCTGCCAGTAACGCACGCCCGCACCGCCCAGCGGATCGATCCCGATCCTGACGCCGGAGCCGCGGATCGCTTCCATGTCCACGACATTGCCGAGGTCGGCGACATAGGGCCCGATGAAATCGTGACGGTGAACGCAGGCCGCCCGGCGCGCGCGGTCATAGGGAATACGTTTGACGCCGCGCATGTCTTCGAGGAAGCCGTTGGCGGCGCGCTCGATTCCCGAGGTGATGTCGGTATCCGCCGGTCCGCCATTGGGCGGATTGTATTTGAAACCGCCGTCCTCGGGCGGATTATGCGAGGGCGTGATCACCACGCCGTCGGCAAGGCCGCTTTCGCGGCCCTTGTTGTAGCTGAGGATGGCGTGCGAGATCACCGGCGTCGGCGTATAGCCGTCATCCGCGTCGATCGTCACCTCGATGCCGTTGGCCGCGAACACTTCCAGCGCGCTCGCCAGCGCCGGCTCGGCCAGCGCGTGGGTGTCGATGCCGACGAACATCGGCCCGTCGATGCCGCAGCGCTGGCGGTGATCGCACAGCGCCTGGCTGATCGCCAGGATATGCGCCTCGTTGAAGGCGTGATTGAGCGCGGAGCCGCGATGCCCCGAAGTGCCGAACGCCACGCGTTGCGCCGGAAGCGACGGATCGGGCTTGCCGGCAAAATAGGCCGTCACCAGCCGCGGCACATTTGCCAGCATCCGGGGTTCGACGATCTTGCCGGCAAGCGGATTGATTTCAGCGGCCACCTGGTCTCCTCAATGGTTTGGGCATTCGGGCATTTTAGATTCATGTCACAGTCGCGAACAAGAGACCAGCATCGGCGATCGCGCCGTCGCCGGCCTTCCGATCATCATTGCAGGTTCAGCCTTGCGTCTCGGGATTCGCGGCCGGCAGGCTTACGGCCGAGCCCAGCGCCACCCGAAGCATCCGCGCAAGGTCGAGTTTGCGGTAGGGCTTGGCCAGCAGCAGGACGCCGAAATCCAGCCGGCCATGATGGATGATGGCATTCTCGGTATAGCCTGACGTGAACAGCACCCGCAGCGACGGGCGCCGCGACGCCACCTCGGCGGCGAGTTGCCGGCCGTTCAAGCCGCCGGGCATGATGATATCCGTGAACAGCAGGTCGAAGGCAGCACCGCTATCGACGATAGCAAGCGCCTCGACGCCGTTGGCGGCCGACAATGTCTGGTAGCCGAGGCTCTGCAACTGGGTGTTGACGTAGGCGCGCACCAGCGGGTCGTCCTCGACGACCAGGATGGTCTCGTCGCCGCGCTCGATCCCGGAGCTGGACGGTTCCTCCGCGACCCGTTCCGGCGGGGCATCCGCCTGCGGCAGATAGAGCTTGAATGTCGTGCCGTGGCCCTCCTCGCTGTAGACCTTGATGTGTCCGCCGGATTGCTTGACGAAGCCGTAGACCATGCTCAAGCCCAGTCCGGTTCCCTTGCCCACCTGCTTGGTCGAAAAGAACGGATCGAATACCTTGTCGCGGATCGCTTCCGGAATCCCGGTGCCGGTGTCGCTCACCGCGATCATCACGTAATTCCCGGGCTTGAGGTCGCCGATGGCGGCGGCAAAATCCGCGTCGAAGGTGACGTTGCGGGTCTCCAGGGTCAGCTTGCCGCCGTTCGGCATCGCATCTCGGGCGTTGATCGCCAGATTGAGCAGCGCGGAACTGAGCTGGCCGGGATCGACCAGAGCGGTCCAGACCGAATCCGTCAGCATCGATTCGATTTCGATCTGCGCGCCCAGCGTTGGCCGGAACAGTTTTGCCGATTCGACGACCAGGCGATTGACGTCGATCTCGCGCGGTTGCAGCGGCTGCTTGCGGGCGAAGGCGAGCAGATGCGAGGTCAGTTCCGCGCCGCGGTCGGCCGCCTCGCCGATCAGCCTGGCGACCGCCGCGGCTTCCGGCCTGGCGGATACTTCGTCCGCGAGAATCTCGATGGTGCCGGAGATCACGGTGAGCACGTTGTTGAAGTCATGCGCGATGCCGCCGGTGAGCTGGCCGAGCGCCTCCATCTTCTGGGCCTGCCGCAGCTGCTCCTCCGCCGCGATCCTTTGCGTCAGGTCCCTCGCGAACACATTGAACACGTGGCCGCAGCGCCGCCGTAGCGCGTTCAGCGACGCCTCGATCTTGACCGTGCTTCCGTCCTTCCGCTTGGCCCTGATTTCAAAGCGCTCGCCGGCGGCGGCATCGGCGTCGTTGCGCAGCAGCCGTTCCTTCATCTCCTGGCAGTACGGCAGCAGCGCTTCCGACAGCAGCAGCGTCGGCAAATGTTGCCCCAGCGCCTCTTGCCGCGACCATCCGAAGATCGCCTCGGCCTGCGGATTCCATTCGAGAACGTGACTGGCGTCGTCGGTCTGGATAACGGCTTCAAAGGCGCTGGCGATGACGTCCCGCGCCGTCCGCTCGCTTTCGCGCAGTTCCTCGACGGTGCGACGGTGCTCCTCGATCTCCTGATTGAGCGCCGCCGTCTTGGCGCGCGACTCGGCCGCCATATCCGCGAACGCCTGGCTCAGCGCCCCGATCTCCTGACCTCCTCCGGTCGGCAGCGCGATCGTCTCGCCGCGGGCAAAACCGGCGACCGCTTTGGTCATCTGCACCAATGGCCGCGTCAGCGAACGGGCCACGATGGCGGCGAGCAGGAAGGCGAAAAACGCCGCACCCAGCCCAGCCAGCAGGCCGGCATCGCGAACCGCCGATGTCGCCGCCATCAGGTCCGAATACGGCACCGCCTGGATCACCGCAATTCGCGGACCGTCCGCCAGCCGCTGGATCGCCAACCCGACCCCGAAGCGGTTGCCGGCCCGGTCCTGCATCACGCGGGGCGTTGTATCGCTGCTCGCGAGTATCTTCGGGAGATCCGGAAACTCGTCCTGGATATGCGCGGGCTTGCCGACGATGAAGCCGAACTCGCGATCCCGGTCGGGATGAACGAGATAGCCGCCCTGATTATTGACGACATAGCTGCGGCCGCCGTCGATCGGGTTGGAGCGGATCCGGTCGAAGGTCGATCGCATATCGAGCTTGATGATCACGATCGCGAACGGCTTGCCGTCCGGCGTGTGGATCGGCGTTGCGACCCGCATCACCGGAACGTGCGGCGTCTCGATCTCGCCGTTGTGTTGACTGAGATTGACCGGGGAGACATAGACCTCGCCGGCGGGCAGCCGGATGGTTTCGGTAAAGGCGACACGATCGCCCTCCTGCCGCAACTCGTCGTCCGGAACGATGCGGATGGCGCCATCGGGGCCGGAACGGTCGACCCGCACCAGTTCACGTCCGTCGTCGTCGACCCCGATGATTCGAAACGCGTAGTAGTTCGGCTTGGTGGCAAGTTCCACCGCGTAGCGCTGGGCCATCCGCCGCCGCGCCTCCGCCTCGGCGGCGGCGGCGGCCGGATTTGTGCCGCGACTGAGTCGCGCCGTCATGATGTCGCTGACGGCGACAGCGGAACGAAAGCCGATCACGTCGGCGCGTGCGCCGCGAACCGAAGCGGCGAGTTCGCTGCCGAGCAGATAAGCGTGGGTGTCAAGCCGCTCCAATGCCCGGGGCAGGGCAAACGCAGCTATATTGCGGTAGGTCAGTACGCCCACCGCCGCCGTCGCCAGCACCACCAGCGCGACCATCGCCAACGTCAGTCGAGTCGACAACCTCATGGATTGCCCTTTGGACTGCGCTATCGTCGGCCTCAAGGTGCCCTTCGGTCAATCCAAATTTTCCTGATGTCGCCGCATGACCGCCGCAGCCGCGCATGCGGGGTGACCCATCGATGCGTTGCGCAACCTGAAATCGACAGTCCGTCTCCTAGTCCACGATCACCTTTCTCGGCTCCACAATTTCGAAATCCGGCGTGAAATCGTCGAGCAGGCCGAACAGCTCGCGCAGTTTCAGCGGGTTGCCCGAGACCGAGACGTCGCCGGTGAGGATGCTGCCGACGAAGCTGCGCTGCTTCAGCGTAATGGCGTCGAGCGCAGCGCGGGTCAGCTTGACGCCGGCGTGGGCATTGTCGTCGGGCGGGCCTGCCCGGTGCGTCAGCGCCGAGTTCTCCAGGTTCATCACATAGGTTTCGTTGCGGTCGGTAAACGTCCAGTTGATCACGATGCGCTTGCCCTCGGCCTTCGCCGCGTTGAGCCGGACGCCGAGAAAATCGAAGGCGAGGTCGATCGAGACGCCCTTCAGCAGTTCGGCGTTCGCGGTCGAGCCGCCCGCGGCCGGCGGCACGCCGCCGCGCAATTCGGCGGCGCCGAGCAGATAGGCATTGCGCCAGGACGCGGCCTCGCTCTGGTAACCCAGTTGTTCCAGCGCATCGGCGCCGAGCTCGCGCGCGGCCTTGTTGGCGGGATCGGCGAACACCAGCTGGCTGGTGACAGCAGCCACCCAGCGATATTGCCCGGCCGCGAAATCGGCGCGGGCACGCTTCAGCACCGCCTCGGCCCCGCCCATATATTCGACCTGCTTTCGCGCGGTTTCCACCCGCGGCAGCGGATTGAGATCGGCCGGATTGGCGTCGTACCAGCCGAGATAGAACTGATAGACCGCCTTGGCATTGTGGCTCAGCGTGCCGTAATAGCCGCGCGCCGACCATTCGCCGGCCAGGCTCGCCGGCAATTTCAGCTTCTCCGCGATCTCGGTCGGGGTCAGGCCGTGATTGAGCAGCCGCACGGTCTGGTCGTGGATGAACTTGTAGAGATCGCGCTGTTTTTTCAGGAACGCGACGATGCGTTCGTTGCCCCACATCGGCCAGTGATGCTGCGCGATCACGGCATCGGTCCTGTCGCCGTAGCGTTCGATCGCCTCGTTGAGGTAGCGCGACCACAGCCGGCCGTCGCGGATCTGCGCACCGCGCAGGGTGTAGAGATTGTGCATGTTGTGGGTGGCGTCCTCCGCCATGTTCAAGACCTTGAACTGTGGAAAGTACATGATCATCTCCGCCGGCGCTTCGGAGCCCGGCACCAGATGAAACTCGATCTCGACGCCGTCGATCACGCGGGTCTCGTAAGCCTGCCTGATCAGGTCGTTCGGCGCGATCAGCGAGATCGTGCCTTTCGACAGCGCCTTGCCGAGGCCCTCATCGACCTGCCCGCGTTCATTGATCGGCAACGGCAAGCCGTACATGTATTGCGCGCGGCGGCTCATGGCGTTGCCGGCGATGACGTTTTCCGCCACCGCATGCTCCATGAATCCGTCCGGCGCGATCACCTTGACCTTGCCGGAAGCGGCATCCTCGGCCGACATCACGCCCTTGGCGCCGCCGAAATGATCGATGTGGCTATGGGAATAGATCACGGCTGCAACCGGCCTGGCGGGACGGTTGGCGAGATAGAGATCGAGCGCGGCCTTCGCGGTCTCGTTGGACAGCAGGGGGTCGATCAGGATCAGGCCGCTATCGCCCTCGATGATGGTGAGATTGGCGAGATCGAGACCGCGCACCTGGTAGACGCGATCGGTCACCTTGAACAGGCCATGCACGGCATTGAGCTGCGCCTGCCGCCACAGGCTCGGATTGACCGTCGCCGGCGCCGCGTCCTTTTGCAGGAACGCGTAGGGTTTCATATCCCAGGCCGGCTTGCCGCCAACGCCCGCCACCACACCATCCGGCAGCGTCGCGATGAAACCACGCCTGGCGTCGTCGAAATCGGCGCGATCGGCAAACGGCAGCGATTTCACAAAGGCATCGTTGGCCGCGCGTGTCGCCGGTTCCGCGTCCCTGGTCTGTGCTGACACCTGCTGACAATGCAGCGAACCGACGGTGAACGAGGCAAGCAATGCCACCGTCCCGAGAAGACTTTTCATCCGCGTTTTCCCCAATGGCTCTCGAGGGCCTTTTGCCCTTTTATGTCAGCCGGACTCATCCCATATTCGTCCCATGTCGAAGAATCCAGACAATCCCAAAAAGCCCGCGAAAACCCCGAAATCCAAAGCCCCAAGTTCTGGGGCGTCGAGGCCCGATGTGCAGCCGATCGGCCCTGCGCTCGCGGAATTGCTCAATCCCGCGATCAACCGCGGCGATGCCGGCATGGGTTCGGGCACCGGATTGCGGCCGCCGCCGGATAATTCGAAAGACCGCCGGTCCGGCGGCGAGGCCGCACTGCATCGCGCGCGGGCGTCGACCCGCGGCAGCAGCGACGATATGGCGAAGCGCGATGGTGCTTCCTTCTCCCCTCCTCCCACGCGGCCCTTGCCGCGTGGTGGGGAGGGGTCGGGGGTGGGGGGTGGTACGGCATTCACCGATGCAGCGGCTCAAGCCGATAGCCCTCCCACCCCCGCCCCCTCCCCGCCGCGCGCAAGTGCGCGCGGAGGGAGGGGAGAAGAGGGTCTCGCCGAATCCCCGCAGCGTGAATTCGCGCCCGCCAATTACGGCACCGCCGCCACCATCCCCACCCTCGACCCGGAACTGGCAAAGCAGCTCGGCTTCACCACCGAGGAAGAAGACCTCGCCGCATTGGCGCGGCCGCCGCGCAACAAGATGGAGGCGCTCGGCGTCGCCGCCACCGCCGACGCGCTGGAAAGCCTGATCCGCGATGGCCGGCCCGAATTCAAGGGCGAGGACGGCCAGGTCAAGATCTGGACACCGCATCGCCCGCCCCGCCCGGAAAAATCCGAAGGCGGCGTGCCTTTCGTGATCAAATCCGAATACGAGCCGAAGGGCGACCAGCCCACCGCGATCAAGGAACTGGTCGAGGGCATCGCGCGCAACGACCGCACCCAGGTGCTGCTCGGCGTCACCGGCTCCGGCAAGACGTATACGATGGCCAAGGTGATCGAGGCGACGCAACGCCCCGCCATCATCCTGGCGCCGAACAAGACGCTGGCGGCGCAGCTCTATGGCGAGTTCAAGAGTTTTTTCCCCGACAACGCCGTCGAGTATTTTGTCTCCTATTACGACTACTACCAGCCCGAGGCCTATGTGCCGCGGACCGACACCTATATCGAGAAAGACTCGTCCATCAACGAGCAGATCGACCGCATGCGCCATTCGGCGACGCGGGCGCTCTTGGAGCGCGACGACGTCATCATCGTCGCCTCGGTGTCGTGCATCTACGGTATCGGTTCGGTCGA
>NZ_JAURXB010000079.1 GCF_030654605.1 Bradyrhizobium sp. | reverse complement strand
ACATTGGCGCAGGCATCGCAGCGCTGCAGGCGCAGCTCGCCGGCGGCGGTGCCGTCCCAGAAATGCTGGGTTTCCGGTGTCGGTTTCGGTCGCGCGCGCGCTGGCTCGGCCATATCGGTCATTTCCTCCATTGGGGCGCAGGCGGCGTGGCCCGCATGTTGCGATCTTGATGCGACATTGACCATCTGGCGTCAACGGTCCAGCCATAACCTTGCATGGCCCTATTCCGGCACGCGCGCTATCCCCCGGAGGGCTTGCATGCCACCGCCAAAGCGCGCCTGCCTCGAGGATTGATCGGCCGCGCGCCGTGCTCCATAACATCTCCGCAACCTGGATGAAGCGAGCACGCCATGCCGAACGCACCGACCCTTGCCACGCTGGCCGACGATCTGGCCAGCGGCCGCACCAGCGCCCGCAAACTGGTCGATGGCTGCCTCGCCAAAATCGCCGATAGCGCGGGCGAGGGGGCGCGGGCTTTTGTCCGAGTCGACGCCGAAGCCGCAATCGAGGCCGCCGAGGCGATGGACCGGCTGCGTGAGATCAAGGCGGCGCCGTCGCGCTTCGCCGGCATTCCGATCTCGATCAAGGACCTGTTCGACATCAGGGGGCAGGTGACCCGCGCAGGCTCCCGCGCGCTCGACGACTCAGCCCCGGCAGAGGCCGATGCGCCTGCGGTGGCGCGGCTGCGCCGGGCCGGCTTCGTGGTGATCGGCCGCACCAACATGACCGAATTCGCCTATTCCGGGATCGGCATCAATCCGCATTACGGCACGCCCAAGGGCGCCTGGCAGCGCAACGTCGGCCATGTGCCCGGTGGATCGTCGTCGGGCGCGGCGGTGTCGGTCGTCGACGGCATGGCGCATGGCGCGCTCGGCACCGACACCGGCGGCTCCTGCCGGATTCCGGCGGCCTATAACGGCATCGTCGGCTTCAAGCCGACCCAGCGCCGCGTGCCGCTCGACGGCGCCGTGCCGCTGTCGTCCACGCTCGACAGCATCGGGCCGCTGGCGCGCACCGTGGCGTGCTGTGCGGCGCTCGACGCCGTGCTGGCCGACGAGACTTTCGTGCCGCTGCAGCCGCGTCCGATCAAGGGGATGCGGCTGGCGGTGCCGACCACGGTCGCGCTCGACGATCTCGACGAAGAAGTGGCGCGGGCATTCCAGCGCGCGCTGGAGACGCTGTCGCGCCAGGGTGCGCTGGTCGAGCGGATCGAAGTGCCGGAATTCCTCGACGTTGGGGTGATGAACACCAAGGGTGGTTTTGCCGCCGCTGAAAGCTTTGCCTGGCACCGCTATTTGATCGCCAGCAAGGGTGACGTCTACGATCCCCGTGTGTCCCTGCGCATCATGCGCGGCGAAAGCATCAGCGCCGCCGACTACGTCGATTTGCTGGTGACGCGGAAGTCGATGATCGCGCGCGCCACGGTCCGCCTCGCGCCCTATGACGCGCTGATCATGCCGACCACCGCCAATACGCCGCCTGTGATCGCCGACCTCGCCGACGACAAGGCCTTTACCAAAGCGAACCTGCTGTCGCTGCGCAACTGCACCCTGATCAACATGATCGACGGCTGCGCGATCTCGCTGCCCTGCCATCGCGAGGGTGAGGTGCCGGTCGGGCTGATGCTGGCGGCATCGGGCGGGTCGGATCGCCGCATCTTTGAATTGGCCGCCGGCATGGAGGACGCGATTCGTGTTTGATCTCACCTTTACCCTTCAGGATAAAGGCGCCGGCACGCCGCTGACGCTGTCGATCCGGCAGGCCGTGATCGCCGGCTGGACCGGGCGCGACCCGGTGGCGCGCGACAAGCACATCGCCGAACTCGAAGTCATCGGCATCGCGCGGCCGGCCTCGACGCCGATCTATTATCGCGTTTCGGCGCGGCGGCTGACCACCACGGACAGCATCGAAGTCTGCGGGCCGGATTCCAGCGGCGAGGTCGAATTCGTGCTGATCGGCTGGCAGGGCCGCATCCTGGTCGGCCTCGGCTCCGATCACACTGACCGCAAGGTGGAAGCCTACAACGTCACCGTGTCGAAGCAGATGTGCGACAAGGTGATGGCGCCTGTCTTGTGGGAACTGGAAGATGTCATCGGCCACTGGGACCAGATGACCCTGCGCGCCTGGGTCTGGATCGCCGGCGAACGCGTGCTGTACCAGGAAGGCACGCTGGACCACATGCTTCCGGTCAAGGAGTTGATCCAACGCGGTTTCGGCGACAAGGGATTTCCCGACGGCTGCGCCATGTTCGGCGGCACCTTTGCCGCCAAGGGTGGCATCCGCCCGGCCGATCGCTTCGAATACGAATTCGAGGACCCCGTGCTCAAGCGCAGCATCCGGCATGCGTATGACGTGACGGTGTTGCCGGTGTTGGGTTGAGGCTGGCGCAATTTCTACTCGTCCTCCCGGACAAGCGAGCGTAGCGAGCGCCGATCCGGGATCCATACGCCGTGCCGTCTCGGTTTGGAAAAAAAAAGGCTGTCGACGACTTTCGTTCAACTATTGAGCCCTGTGGTTATGGGTCCCCGCTTTCGCGGGGACGACGATAGAATGTGTGTCGGAAATCGGGTGGAGGAAACCGGGGCGATTTGCGAAATTGATGCCATGAAAGCAAATATCAAAGCAGTCGCTCCATCCGCCGACCTCGCCGCCCGGGTCGATGCCATCGACTGGACGCAGGCCACCAGCGATCTCGACAGCCAGGGTTGCGCGGTTCTCAAAGGTTTGCTCTCGCCCGAGGAGTGCCGCGACCTCGTCAGCCTCTATCCCGACGACAGGAATTTCCGCAGCCGGGTGGTGATGGGCCGCCACGGTTTCGGCCGCGGCGAATACAAGTACTTCTCCTACCCGTTGCCAGACCTGATCGCCGGCCTGCGCCCGGCGCTCTACACAAAACTCTGCGGCGTCGCCAACCGCTGGAACGAGGCGATGGGGATCGATATCCGGTATCCCGAAAGTCACGACGCCTTCCTGAAGCGATGCCATGACGCCGGGCAGGTGCGGCCGACGCCGCTGCTGCTGCAATATGGCGCCGGCGACTACAATTGCCTGCATCAGGATCTCTATGGCGAGCACGTGTTTCCGCTGCAGGTCGCGATCCTGCTGTCGGAGCCGGCTCGCGATTTCAGCGGCGGCGAATTCGTCCTGACCGAGCAGCGACCGCGCATGCAGTCGCGGCCGGAAGTGGTGCCGCTGACCCGGGGCGATGCGGTGGCATTTGCTGTGCACCACCGGCCGGTGCGGGGGACGCGCGGTTTCTATCGGGTTAACCTCCGCCATGGCGTCAGCCGGCTCCGCTCCGGCCACCGCCATACCGTGGGCGTGATCTTTCACGATGCGAAATGACGCTAACCTTTGAGCGAGTGCGACTGTATTGACGGCCGATCTGTTTGAAAGCGTCCCCGATGTGCGTCCGTCGCGTGAAGCGATGGCGGACGGCGCGGCATTGCTGCGCGGCTTCGCCCGGCCGGCCGAGGCCGAACTGATCGCCGCGATCGGCGAGATCGCGGCGCAGGCGCCGTTTCGCCACATGGTGACGCCGGGCGGCCATTCGATGTCGGTGGCGATGACCAATTGCGGAAGCGCCGGCTGGGTCACCGACCGCGGCGGCTACCGCTATGACGGGGTCGATCCGGAATCCCGCGCACCATGGCCGGCGATGCCGGCATCGTTTCGCGCGCTGGCGGCAAAAGCGGCGGCCGAGGCCGGGTTTGGCGGTTTTGAGCCGGATGCCTGCCTGATCAACCGCTACCATACGGGGGCGCGCATGGCGCTGCACCAGGACAAGGACGAGGACGATCTTGCGGCGCCGATCGTCTCGGTCTCGCTGGGCCTGCCGGCGGTCTTCCTGTTCGGCGGCTCACAGCGCAGCGACAAACCGCGCCGCTACAGGCTGGAGCACGGCGACATCGTGGTCTGGGGCGGGCCGTCGCGGCTGTTCTTCCACGGCATCGCTCCGCTCGCCGCCGGCGAGCACCCGCTGCTGGGACGGCAACGTATCAACCTGACCTTTCGCAAGGCGCGCTAAGGCCGCCTTCCCATTACTACCCGCACCGGTCTATGCTTGCCCCGCTGGGGGAGGTGACCATGAGCGACATCGAAGCATCGGCCGATACGGGCGCTGGCAACCGCACCGGCGTCTACCTTGCGGTGCTGCAGCTGGTGTTTACGCTGGGCTGGACCACCTATGTGATCTACCTGCCAAAACTCTGCGCGCAGGTCGGGATCGCGCCGTCCTGGGTCATCTTCATCCTGATGCTGGACCAGGCGATCTTCACCATCACCGATACCGCGATGGGGATCGCCGCCGACAAGATCGCGCCGTTCGTCGGCCGGCTCGGCGTGTTCGTCGGCATCACAACCGCAATCTCCTGCGCGGCCTTTATCGCGCTGCCCTATGTGGCCGGCACCGGCCCGGGCGCGCAGGTCTGGTTCATTGTCCTGATCCTGATCTGGGTGGTGACCTCATCGGCGCTGCGCGCCCCGCCGCTCACGCTGCTGGGGAAATACGGTGCGAGACCCGCGCTCCCGTTCCTGTCGGCGCTGGCGATGCTCGGCTACGGTCTGGCCGGCGCGGTGTCGCCCTATCTCGGCGTGATCATGCGCAACCACGATGCGCGGATTCCCTTCGTGATTTCAGGCGTGGTGCTGCTGATCACCGCGCTGGCACTGTCGAAAGTCGAGCGCGGTCTGGCGCAGCAAGCTGCCGTTCCGGTCAAGCCGGCCGAGCCGGCAAAACCACTCGGCCAGGTGCCGATGTTCTTCATCGGATCGATGGTCCTGCTCTCGCTCGGCTACCAGCTGCATTTCAGCATCAACAGCACGCCGTTCTTCCTGCGGTTCGCCAAACCGGATGACCTGCAATGGCTGCTGCCGGTGTTCTGGATCGGTTTCAATATCGCGATATTTCCGGCCAGCGTGATCGTGAAACACCGCGGCGGCTTGATCGTGATGGGCGCCGCCGGCCTGTTGGGCGCGCTGGCGGTGATCGGCGCGGAGTTCGCAGGCAGTCTCAACATGCTGATCGCAGCGCAGTTCATCGCGGGCGCGGCGTGGGGCTGCATGTTGATGAGCGCGGTGGCGGCCGCGCTGGCGATCGGTGATACCGGCGCCGAAGGCAAGGTGGTGGGGCTGGTGTTCTCGGCGCTGGCGCTGGCGACCTTCGCCCGGATGGCGGCGGTCGCGGGTGGCCTGCAGAAGCTGCCGGAATACGCGCCGCTGCTGCACTGGGCGCCGGTGGCATGCTGGGCCGTCGCCGGCGCCGGCCTGCTGGCGATCGCGGCGCTGCGGGCGCAGCAGGGGATGATGGTGCGGAGGGTGTAGTTTTTAACTCCCCTCCCTCCACGCGCCCTTGCGCGTGGCGGGGAGGGGTCGGGGGTGGGGGGCGTCTCTGCAAACTCGCTGAAAGTCGTATGCGCTGATCGACCCCCCACCCCCGACCCCTCCCCACCACGCGGCAAGGGCCGCGCGGGAGGAGGGGAGAAGAGCCTTACGGCTTCGGCGGATGAATGAACGTCCACGGCGTCGTTTCCGAACCCGTCGGCACTTCGATGTCGATCAGATAGGGCCCGCCATGCGCCAGCGCCTTTTCCAGCGCGGCGCGGAAGTGATCGGGCGAGGTGACGCGCGCCGCACCGACTCCGAAAGATTCCGCAAGCTTCACAAAGTCCGGATTGACCAGGTCGGATGCCACTACCCGGCCCTCGAACCGCTCCCGCTGGTCGCGCCGCACATTGCCGTAGGCGTTGTTGTTGAACACCAGCGTCACGACGCCGATGTTGAACTGCACGGCAGTCGCCAGTTCCTGCACGCCGAACATGAAGCCGCCATCGCCTGTGATTGCGACCACCGGCCGGTCGGGATTTGCCACCTTGGCGCCAAGTGCGGTGGGAAAGCCCGAGCCGAGCGTGCCCTGGTAGCCCGAGGTGATGAAGGTGCGCGGCTGGTAAACCGGAAATCCGTACCAGGAGGCGAAGCCGACCTGCGACAGCTCGTCGGTGACGATGGCATTTTGCGGCAGCACCTCGCGCAGGATGTTCAGGTAGGCCATCTGCGGCTGGACGGATTGAATTTCCTTCAGTGCCGCCGCCGAGGCCTCGCGGATCGCGGCGCGGCGGCCGCTGGTCTTGCCGTAGCCAACCTTTCTCACCGCCGCGAGCAGTTCGCGCGTGCCGGCCTGCGCGTCGGCGACCACCGGAGCATCCGGCGTGAGGCGGCGCATCTCCGACGGATCGATGTCGATACGAATCGATTTCAGGCCCTGGGGCTGAAACGGCCATCGAAACCCCGAGGCCGGCAATTCCATGCGGCTGCCGATCCCGATCATCAGATCGGTCGTGGGCCACAGCCGGTAGGCCGCCGCCATGGTCAGCCCGAGCTCATGGGCGTTGGAGACGATGCCGCGGCCGCTGCGGAATGGCACCACAGGCGCGTCGATCAGTTCGGCCAGTTCCAGGATTTCATCGCGCGCGTTGATAGCCCCGCTCCCGACAAAGATCATCGGTGTTTTGCTGCCGGCGACCAGCGCGGCGGCGGCCTTGATGCGGTCGGGATCGGGCAGCGGCGCCGGGAACGGATCGAACACGTTTGCCGGCCCGGTTTCCGCGCGCTGCGTGAACACGTCCCAGGGCATTTCCAGCGATGCGGGCCCGCGGCGGCCGGACAGCATCTCCTGGAAGGCGCGCGATACCATCGCCGGTGCGTTATCGGGATATTCGATGCGCTCGGCCCATTTGACGAATGTGCGCAGTGTCGCCAGCTGGTCCGGCATCTCGTGCAGATGGCCGCGGCCCTTGCCGAGGAAGTTCGTCGGCACCTGTCCGGTCAGGCACAGCACCGGTTCGTTGCAGCCGAGCGCGGTGAGCAGCGCCGCACTGGCATTGAGCACGCCCGGGCCTGGCACCACGCTGAACACCCCGGGCCGGCCGCTCGAGCGGGCATAGCCGAAGGCCATGTAGCCGCAGGCCTGCTCGTGCCGCGCGCCGATCACTTTCAGCTGCGCCTGATGAAAGCCGTCGAACAGGCCGTAGATCTGCGCGCCGGGCAGGCCGAAAACGGTATCGACGCCATGCGCGACCAGGCCGCTGACAATGGCTTCGCCGCCGGAATTTACGCTCATGGTCATATCCAATCGTTCGTCTGCAAATTCATGGGGTTTCGTCGATCACGCCGTTGCGCAAGGTCCCGACGCCGTCGGCTTCGACCTCGACGACGTCGCCGGGTACAAGGTAGCGCGGCGGATCGAACCGCGCGCCGGCGCCGGTCGGCGTGCCCGTGACGATGACGTCGCCCGGCACCAGCGTGGTGAAGGTCGAGAGGTAGTTGATCAGATAGCGGAAGCCGAAGATCAGCCGGCCGGTACGGTCGTCTTGGCGCGTCTCGCCATTGACCCGCGTGGTCAGCCGGATGTCGGCGATCTGCGATTCATCGGTGTAGGGGACGATCCATGGGCCGAGGCTGCCGGTGGAATCAAAATTCTTGCCCTGGGTGACGTTGAATTTGGCGTGCCGGACCCAGTCGCGGATGGTGCCTTCGTTGCACAGCGTGACCGCGGCGATGTGATCCAGCGCAGCACTTTCCGGAATGTGTCTTCCGGCCTTGCCGACGATCAGGACCAGTTCGCCCTCATAATCGAGCTGCGCCGAGGCGCGCGGACGAACCAGCGGTGTTTCGTGGCCGACGAAGGAACGCGGGGTGCGCATGAACATGCTGGGATATTTCGGGGCGTCCTGGCCGTCCTTGTACTCGGCGTTACGGTCCGGGTAATTGACGCCGATACAGATGATCTTTTCCGGCGCCGGGATCGGCGGCAGCCAGGTGATGGCGTCGAGCGCATGGTCCGGTCGACGGCGCGCGGCTTCCTCCGCCAGTTTTGTTAATGCGCCCGCGGCGATGACCTCGCGCAGGGTCGGATACTCCTTCGCGAAGTGAGCGGAGAGCTCGACGACGCCGCCGTCGACGACCGCGCCGTATCTGGTCGCGCCGTCGATGGAGTAGGTGGCGAGGCGGGGAGGGGTCATCGGGTTTCCGGACTCAGTCTGCAATGGTGACATCGGCGACGAACAGCGGCTCGCGCACGGCCTGGCCGACAAAGGGCGAGCCCTGTTCGAACCAGGAACGCGGCGCCGGCGCGCCCCAAAGCGTTTGTCGGCGCGGATCCTTCAGCGACCAGCGCAGCGGCTCGTGATCGTGGTCCCCGGTAAAATAGTCGCTGGTGTAGAGCTCCAGCCGGTGGCCGTCGGGATCGCGGACATACAGAAAGAACGCATTGGAAATGCCGTGGCGGCCGGGCCCGCGCTCGATGTTCTTCAGGTACCCGCTCGAAGCCATCACGTCGCACAGGTGCAGGATGTTCATCGCGGTCGGCACCCAATAGGCGAAATGGTGCAGGCGAGGGCCCTTGCCGTTGGTGATGGCAAAGTCGTGCACATTGCCCTTGCGGTGCATCCACGCCGCCGCGATCCGGCCGTGCGGTCCGTCTTCCTCGCCATACTCGGTGAGGCGAAAGCCGAGCCGCGCGTAGAAATCGACGGTGTCCTGCACTTCGGCGGCGAACACATTGAAATGGTCGATCCGCTGCGGATGGCAGCCCTTGTAGAGGTCGTAGCGGCGCAGCAGATGCGGTCGCTTGTCCATCGCGGCATAGAGTTCGATCTGAAAGCCGAAGGGATCGGTGAAGTGCAGGGTGCGGCCCTGAAACGGTTGCTCGGTGAACGCGTTGCTGACGCCGGCCCCGGAAAAAAACGCCGCGGCCTTGTCGAGATCGCCTTCGTTGCCGACCTTGAACCCGAGCCGGTTGCACGCCGCCGTCGCCGCCTTGCGCAGCACCAGCGAGTGATGCTGATGCTCCTCGCTGCCGCGCAGGTAAATCGCCTTGTCATCGTGGTCCTCGACATGCAGTCCGACGGTGGTTTCGTAGAACTCTCTGGAGGCCTGCAGGTCCGTCACGTCGAGCACGACGTGGCTGGAGCGGATGATGTTGAAGGGTGGATCGAAGACGTGTGTAGGTACCGGCATATTGTGTGTCCCAGTTCGTAGAATGTTCATTCCTCATGGTGAGGAGGCGCTTCTTCAGCGCCGTCACGAACCATGAGAGCCCGTGGCCCATCCTTCGAGACGCCGCGCGAAGACGCGCGGCTCCTCAGGATGAGGTTGAGCCCAGCTTCTGGATCTTGTGGGTGCCCCGCGCCAGCGAGACATGCTTGGTTTCCATGTAGAAGTCGAATGAATAATCGCCGCCGTCGCGGCCGATGCCGGAAGATTTCATGCCGCCGAACGGGGTCGGCAGATGGCGGACGTTTTCGGAATTGAGCCAGATCATGCCGGCCTCCAGCGCGTCGGCGACGCGCAGCGCGCGGCCCATGTCGCCGGTCCAGACATAGCCGGTCAGGCCATACTGCACGCCATTGGCGATCTCGATCGCCTCGGCTTCATCGCGGAACGGGATCACGGTCAGGAACGGGCCGAACACTTCCTCCTGCGCGACCCGCATTCTGGCATGGGCGCCGGTGACCAGCGTCGGCTGTACATAGTGCCCGCCGCCGGGGCCGTCATGCGGCTTGCCGCCGACCGCGATCACCGCGCCGTCCTTCCGGGCGACGTCGAAATACGAGCAGACCTTCGCCAGATGCCGCTCGTGGATCAGCGGCCCGATCTCGGTCGCGGGATCGAGCGGATGTCCGACCTTCAGCGCCTTCACCCGCGCGGTCAGCCTCTCGATGAATTTTTCGGCAATGCCCTGCTGGATCAGGAGCCGGCTCGACGAGGTGCAGCGCTCGCCGTTCAGCGAGTAGATCATGAACACCACGGCATCGAGCGCGCGGTCGAGGTCGGCGTCATCGAACACGATCACCGGGTTCTTGCCACCGAGTTCGAAATGCACGCGCTTCAGCGTCGGCGCGCCCTGCGCCATGATCGCGGACCCGGTCGAGCTTTCACCGACAAAACCGATCGCCTTGATGGCGGGATGCTCGGTCAGCGCCTTGCCGGCTTCCTCGCCGATGCCGTGCACGGTGTTGAGTACGCCGTCGGGGACGCCGGCCTGCTTGACGAGCCTTGCCAGCAGGTCGGCCGTGACCGGTGACCATTCCGCCGGCTTGTGCACCACCGTGCAGCCGGCGGCGAGAGCAGGGGCGATCTTCCATGTCGACAGCATGAACGGCGTATTCCACGGCGTGATGACGCCGACCGGGCCGATCGGCACCCGGGTCGAAATGTTCCAGTGCTCTTCACCGGGCGTATTGAGTCCGTCGCGCGCCTCGGCGCATCTGTCGGCGAAGAAGCGGAAGTTTTCCGCGGCCCGCACCGCGGCCTTGGCCATGAACCTGTGGGCCTGGCCGGTATCGATGCATTCGAGCACGGCGATATCGTCGGCGCGGTCCTCGATGGCGTCGGCGACGCGATGCAGCAGTTTCTTCCGCATCGGCGCCGGCATGTCGCGCCAGCTCTTGAAGGCCTTTGCCGCCGCGGTGGCGGCGCGATCGATGTCTTCCGCGTTGCCGCGGGCGACGGTCGCCAGCACTGCGCCATCGATCGGCGACCTGGTTTCAAAGCTGTCGCCCGAGCTCGACGGTTCTATCTTGCCGTCGATCAAGTGTCCGATGCCGTCAGCCCGCAATTCCTTCAGCAGCGGTGCTGCGCGCTCGCGATTGGCCTCGAATACGTCTTTCGGCGTGGCCTTATCCATTGATCGTCTCCACTTTCAGGGCGTCGTGGATGTTGTTGCGCTTCCAGCTGGTTTCCTTGTCGTTGATCTGCATATCGAACGACAATGCGAATTTTGAATTTGCAAAGACCGGATCGAGATGGTCGGACAGCGTGCTGAAAATGTGCTCGCCGGCCTTCTTGCGCGCCGCGAGATCGCGGCCCTCGCCGAGCCGCAGTACCATGGCGAGAAAGCCGAGCTGCGGATTTCCGTCGGCGATGGCGTAATGCTCGCATTTGACGGTGCGAACGCGAATCCCTCCGAGCGGAAAGATCCCGGTTTCCACTGCTGCCTTGCGTACCACCTCTACAATCGCGGCCATGTCGACGCGGGCGTCGAGATTGGCTGAATATTCGATGGTGAAATGCGGCATGTCCTGTCTACCCCAACGATTGTGCCTGACTGCTTCAAGCGAAGTAACAGCTCACCGTGCCGTAAGCGCCATAGTCGGCCTGAATCGTGTCGCCTTTGCGGGCCTCGATCGGGCGGATGAACGATCCCGCCAGCACCACTTGGCCGGCTTCGAGCGCCAGCCCATTAGCGGCGATCTTGTTGGCGAGCCAGGCCACGCTGGTCGCGGGATGGTTGAGCACGCCGGCGGCGAGCCCGGTCTCCTCCAGTTGGCCGTTGCGGTAGCACAACGCGCCGATCCAGCGCAGGTCGGCATCCCCGGGGCGCAACGGGCGGCCGCCGAGCACGATTCCGGCATTGGCGGCGTTGTCGGCGATGGTATCGAAAATCTTTCGCGTCGACTTTGTCACGGGATCGACCCGTTCGATCCGCGTGTCGAGAATTTCCAGCGCCGGCACCACGAAGTCGGTGGCATTCAGCACATCGAACATGGTGCAGTTCGGGCCCGACAGCCGCTGCTTCATGATGAAGGCGAGTTCCGCCTCGATCCGCGTACCTATAAAGCGGTCCGAGGGCACGACGCCGCCATCGGCAAAGAACATGTCGTCGAGCAGGATGCCTGAATCCGGCTCGTCGATATTGAGTGCGCTCTGCATCGCCTTCGAGGTCAGGCCGATCTTGTGGCCCTTGACGACGCGGCCCTCGGCGACCTTGATCGCGACCCACGCCTTCTGGATCGCATAGGCGTCATCCAGGGTAATGCCGGGATGATCCAGCGACAGCTGCCGGATCTGCTGGCGGGTCTTTTCCGCCTGATGCAGCCGCTCGGCGGCGCTGCGGATTTCGTCTGCGGAAAGGGCCATGCGGAACCAGCGAAAAAAGAGGATGCCGGTAGATGATTAACATGTTAAATGGTTAGGCGCAAACCGATTTGCTGCTTGCTGCAGCGCAAACCTGGAGCATCCGATCGACATGGCGCGGAAGCAGTCGGCCAAAAATTCCGGATCGGGTCCGGCTGATGTAGCCGCGCGGCGGGTACCGATGCGCGACTTCTCCCGTTCGCTGCCGATGTCGCTGCTGCGCGCGCGCGAGGCGGTAATGCGGCAGTTTCGTCCCTCGCTGCGCCATCACGAGCTGACCGAACAGCAATGGCGCATCCTGCGCGCGCTGGCCGCGGTCGAGACCATCGAGGTCACCGAACTGGCGCGGACCGCGTTTCTGCTCGGCCCGAGCCTGTCGCGCATCCTGCGCGACCTGGAAGCGCGGCAGCTGATCGAGCGCCGGGTAGCGGAAGCCGATCAGCGCCGCGCCGTGGTGTCGATTTCGGCTGGTGGCCTCAAGCTGATCGCGGCGGTCGCACCGTCGTCGGAAGCGATCTATTCGGCCATCACCAAACGTTTCGGCGCCCGCAGGCTCGCCGAGCTACAGGAGATGCTCGCCGCGCTGGAACACAGCCTTTCCGCCATGGAAGTGGCGGAGGAAGGCAGCTTGGAAGCGGACCGATAAGCGCAAATTTGCATGATGCTACCGGCACGATGCATAGCGGCCCGGCAAATCATCGCAATCGCGCCCCGATGATGGTGGAAGCCATAGACACGCCCGCGATTTTTCGCTCAAAGTGGCCGCCAAGCCGGTCATGAAAACCGGCGCGGGAGCAGGGTCGCCGCTGACGATGCGGTTGGCGCCGAACCAGGGACAGGGTGAAAATCCGCATATGGTCACCATACAAGTTCAGAACCTGATCAACTTCGTTGCCGAAGTCTTCGCCCATTCCGAATCCTCGCCCGAAGAGGCGAAAAGCATCGCGACTTACCTTACGACCGCCAATCTCACCGGCCATGACAGCCACGGCGTGATCCGGGTGCCGGTCTACATCCGCTGGAAGAAAATGGGCTCCGTGGTGCCGAACCAGATCGCCGAGGTCGTCGTCGATACGCCGTCGCTGGCAGTGGTCGACGGCAAGTTCGGCTACGGGCAAACCGTCACGCCGCAGGCGGTCAAGATCGGCATCGAGAAATGCAAGAAGGCGGGGCTGTCCGCGGTAGCGCTGCGCAATGCCGGGCATATCGGCCGGGTCGGCGACTGGGCGGAAATGGCGGCGGCCGAAGGACTGGTCTCGATCCACTTCGTCAATGCCGCCGGCTCGCTGCTGGTCGCGCCTTTCGGCGGCGTCGAGAAGCGGCTGTCGACCGCGCCCTATTGCGTCGGCATCCCGCGCGTGGGCCAGGATCCCATCGTGCTGGATTTTGCCACTTCGATCGTCGCCGAGGGCAAGGTGCTGGTCGCCAGCCGCGGCGGCAAGAAATTGCCCAAGGGCGCGCTGATCGATGCCGACGGCACCCTGAGCGAGGATCCGGCGGTGCTGTACGGCCCCCACACTGCGGAGGGGCCGCGCGATCATACCAAGGGGTCCGGCGCAATCCGCGCCTTCGGCGAGCACAAGGGCTCTGGGCTGGCTTTTATCTGCGAACTGCTCGGCGGCGCGCTGACGGGGACGGGGGCGACGTCGGGCGACCGGCGTTTTGCCAATGGCATGCTGGCGTTCTATGTCGATCCCAAGGTGATCGACACCAGCAATTTCTTCGATGGCGAAATCTCGCGCTACAGCGACTTCATCCGGGCGACCAGGCCGATGGCCGGCGTCGATGCCGTGCTGATCCCCGGCGATACCGAGCGGAAGACGCGCGTTGATCGCACCAGGAACGGCGTGCCGCTGCCCGACGATACCTGGGCCGCGATCGTCAATACCGCCCGTGAGGTCGGCGTCAGCGAAGTCAGCATCCAGAAGGCAACGGCATAATCCCAACAACGTCATTGCGAGCGCAGCGAAGCAATCCATAGTGATAAAGAAAGACTGGATTGCTTCGTCGCGGAGTTTATCGTCGGGCCGGCCGAAGGCCGGACCCGGTGGCTCCTCGCAATGACGGTGAGTTTCAACAAGACGGAAGGAAAACCAAGTGACAACCAATAACGTCAAGAAAGTCTGGGCTTCGGGCAAGGCCGTGGTCAATGCCTGGCTGGCGATCCCGTCGGGCTTCTCCGCCGAGGTGATCGCGCAATGCGGTTTCGACAGCGTCACCGTCGACATGCAGCACGGCGTCCAGGATTACCAGTCGATGGTGCAGTGTTTCCAGGCCATGAACGGCCATCCGGTGACGCCGATGGTCCGCGTTCCCTGGAACGAGCCCGGCATCATCGGCAAGGTGCTCGACGGCGGCGCCTATGGCGTGATCTGCCCGATGATCAACACCAAGCAGGAAGCGGAAGCCCTGGTCCAGTATTCGAAATATCCGCCGAAGGGCACCCGCTCCAACGGCCCGATCCGCTCCGGCATGTACGGCTCGGCCGGCGCCTATCAGCAGACCGCCAATGACGAGATCGTGCTGCTGCCGATGATGGAGACCAAGACGGCGGTCGAGAACATGGAATCGATCCTCGATGTCGAGGGCATCAACGGCGTCTATATCGGTCCTTCCGACCTCGGCTTCTCCTACGGGCTGGTGCCGAAGCTGGACCGCGACGAGCCGGAAATCCTCAAGATCTATGAGAAGATCATCAAGGAATGCGGCAAGCGCAACCTCTATCCCGGCATCCATTGCTCGGGCGCGGAGGGCGCGACCCGCGCCATCAACATGGGCTTCAAGCTCGTGACGCTGTCGAACGAAAGCGGACTGATGGCGACCTACGCCAAGATGCAGGTGAACCAGACCCGCAAGGACTCCGGCGGCAAGGCGTAAGCTGCTCGTGTCCCGGACGCGGTGCCGCGCTTCTTCAGCGATGCACCGCAGAGCCGGGACCCATAGCAGCGTACGATACGAATGGGCCCCGGATCGGCAGCGCACCGCTTGTGCGCTGCACCGCGTTCGGGGCACGATACCTTTCAAGGAGACATCCCATGACCGCAGCCCCCGTTATCCGCCTGCATCCCGATGATGGCGTGCTGATCGCACGCTCCAGCCTGCCGGCGGGCATGGTGGTGGCGGAAGGGGTCACCACGGTCGAGCGGATCCCGGCCGGCCACAAGGTGGCGATCCGGCCGATTGCGATGGGCGAGCCGATCCGCCGCTATGGCCAGATCATCGGCTTTGCGACGGTGCCGATCGAGCCTGGCCGGCATGTCCATACCCAGAATTGCGGCATGGGCGACTTTTCCAAGGATTATGCCTTCGGCATCGACGTCACGCCGACGCCGAACTTCGATCTGCCCGCGACGTTTGAAGGCATTCGCCGTCCCGATGGCCGCGTCGCCACCCGCAACTATATCGGCATCCTCACCTCGGTGAATTGCAGCGCGCATGTCGCGGGCATGGTGGCCGATATCTTCAAGAAGAATCCGTTCACCGGCGACAATCCGCTGGCGGATTTTCCCAATGTCGATGGCGTGGTCGCGCTGACCCACAAGACCGGCTGCGGCATGACCCAGGATGAGCCGCTGCGCCTGCTCCGCCGCACCCTCGGCGGCTACGCGCGGCATGCGAACTTCTCCGCCGTGATCGTGCTGGGGCTGGGCTGCGAGGTCAACCAGATCGGCGGGCTGATGGAAGAACAGAAACTCGCCGGACGCTTGCGCGCCATGGACATCCAGGAAGTCGGCGGCACCCGCAAGACCGTGGAAGCAGGCGTCGCCTTCGTGCGCGAGGCGCTGGTCGACGCCAACAAGGTCAAGCGCGAGCCGGTGTCGGCCAGCGAGCTGACGGTGGCGCTGCAATGCGGCGGCTCCGACGGCTATTCCGGCGTCTCGGCCAATCCGGCGCTGGGTGCTGCGAGCGATCTGCTGGTCCGCCACGGCGGCACCGTGATCCTGTCGGAGACACCGGAGACCTACGGCGCCGAACATCTGTTGACCCGTCGCGCGGTCAGTCGCGAGGTCGGCGAAAAGCTGGTGGCGCTGATGCGCTGGTGGGAAGAATACACGGCGCGGGAAGGCGCCGAGATGAACGCCAATCCGAGCCCCGGCAACAAGGCCGGCGGCCTCACCACCATCCTGGAGAAATCGCTCGGCGCAATGGCCAAGGCCGGCAGCACCAACCTGGTCGATGTCTTGAATTATGCCGAAGAGGTGACCAAAAAGGGTTTTGTCTTCATGGACACGCCCGGCTACGACCCGGTCGCGGCGACCGGGCAGGTCGCCGGCGGCGCCAATCTCGTCTGCTTCACCACCGGCCGGGGCAGCGTGTTCGGCTGCAAGCCCGCGCCCTCGATCAAACTCGCCACCAATTCGGCGATGTACAAGCGCATGGAAGACGACATGGACGTCAATTGCGGCACCATCCTCGACGGCGAGGAAACCGTGCAGCAATGCGGCCAGCGCATTTTCGAACTGATGCTGGAAACCGCGTCCGGCAAGCCGACCAAGAGCGAGAGTTTCGATTTCGGCGGCGCCGAGTTCGCGCCTTGGGTGCTGGGAGCGACGATGTAGGAGTCGGGGGCGCGGACGGCGGCAACATCGTCATTGCGAGCGAAGCGAAGCAATGACGGGGGTAGGGTCCAGCGCGGAACTCCCGCACCTATCCTGGGCAACCGCTGCCCGTTGTTAGTGCTTGATCCCACCCGGAACCAGTGTTCTGCTTAAAAAGCTGCTGGAGCACACAGACTTTGTCGATCTTCGTCGCGCTACATCACGTCACGCACTACAAATACGATCGACCGATCGACCTTGGCCCGCAAACCATTCGTCTGCGCCCGGCGCCGCATACCCGCACGCCGATCCTGAGCTATTCGCTCAAGGTCACGCCTTCCAATCACTTCGTGAACTGGCAGCAGGACCCGCAAGGCAACTGGCTGGCCCGCTTTGTCTTCCCGGAGAAGGCCAGCGAGTTCAAGATCGAGGTCGACTTCACGGCGCAGATGACCGTGATCAACCCGTTCGACTTCTTCGTCGAACCTTACGCCGACAGTTTTCCGTTTGCCTATACCAATGACCTGAAGACCGAACTCGCGCCCTATCTCGCGACCATGGAACTTGGGCCGCTGTTCGCAAAATACCTCGCGAGCATTCCGCGCGAGGCGACCAGCACGGTCAATTTCCTGGTCGATCTCAACGCGAAGCTGCGCGACCAGGTGCGCTACATCATCCGGATGGAGCCGGGCATCCAGACCCCGGAACAGACGCTCGAATCCGGCGCGGGATCCTGCCGCGATTCCGCGTGGCTGTTGATTCAGACCCTGCGTCACCTCGGGCTCGCCGCCCGTTTCGTGTCGGGCTATCTCATCCAGCTGCGTCCCGACATCGATCCGGTCGAGGGACCGCGCGAGGTCGAGAACGATTTTACCGATTTGCACGCCTGGGCCGAAGTCTATCTGCCGGGTGCCGGATGGATCGGGTTCGACGTCACCTCGGGCATGCTGACCGGCGAGGGGCACATTCCCGTTGCCGCCACGCCGCACTACCGCTCGGCGGCGCCGATTTCGGGCGCGGTCGGATTCGCCGAAGTCGAGTTCGGCTTCGAGATGAACGTCAAGCGGATCCGCGAAGCGCCGCGGATCACCCGGCCGTTTTCCGACGAGTCCTGGGCACGGCTCGACGCGCTCGGAGAAAAGGTCGATGCCGATCTCAGAGCGGGCGACGTGCGCCTGACCATGGGCGGCGAGCCGACCTTCGTCTCGGTCGATGACCTGGAATCGCCGGAATGGAATATTGCCGCGGTCGGTCCGACCAAGCGCGGCCTTGCCGACGATCTGATCCGAAAACTGCGCACGCGGTTCGCACCTGGCGGCCTGCTGCATTACGGTCAGGGCAAATGGTATCCCGGCGAGAGCCTGCCGCGCTGGGCGTTCGGATTGTACTGGCGCAAGGACGGCGTGCCGATCTGGAAAAATCCCGATCTGATCGCCACCATCGAGAAACCGCGCAAGGCCAGTATCGAAGACGCCGAGCGCTTCGCGGAATCCACCGCCGAGAAACTCGGCGTCGATTCCGAATTCGTCCTGCCGGCGTTCGAGGACCCCGCGCACTGGCTGGAGAAGGAAGCCGGCCTGCCGCCCAATGTCGATCCCTCCGATTCCAAACTGTCCGATCCGGAAGAGCGCTCGCGCATGGCGCGGGTGTTCGATCAGGGGCTGAACGTTCCCAAGGGATTCGTGCTGCCGATCCAGCGCTGGAATGCCGAGGCCCCCAAATCCACGCGCTGGAAAAGCGAGCGCTGGAAACTGCGCCGCGGCAACCTGTTCCTGACTCCCGGAGATTCGCCGCTGGGATTGCGGCTGCCGATCGCCTCCCTGCCGCATATCGAGACGGATGAATATCCCTACATCGTCGAACAGGATCCGCTGGATCCGCGCGAAGAACTGCCGGTGTACGACGGCGCCGCGTCGGCCGGCGCCGCGCCGCATCAGGAGGTGCAGGAACAGCAGCTCCGGGGCGGCGGCGTGCGCACCGCGATGTCGATCGAAATCCGCGACGGCATTCTGTGCGCGTTCATGCCGCCGGTGGAGAAACTGGAAGACTATCTCGAACTGGTGACGGCGGTGGAGGCCACATCAGAAGAAATGCAGATGCAGGTCCATGTCGAGGGCTATCCGCCACCGTTCGACCCGCGCGTCGAGGTGATCAAGGTGACGCCCGACCCCGGCGTGATCGAGATCAACATCCAGCCGGCGCAAAACTGGCGCGAGGCCGTCGACATCACCTTCGGGCTTTACGAAGATGCCGCGCAGACGCGGCTCGGCGCCAACAAGTATCTGGTCGACGGCCGCCACACCGGCACCGGCGGCGGCAATCACGTGGTAGTCGGCGGCTCCACGCCCGCGGACTCGCCGTTCCTGCGTCGTCCGGACTTGCTGAAGAGCCTCGTATTGTACTGGCAGCGGCATCCGTCGCTGTCTTATTTGTTCTCCGGCATGTTCATTGGTCCGACCAGCCAGGCGCCGCGCATCGACGAGGCCCGCCATGACGGGCTTTACGAACTGGAGATTGCGCTGTCCCACGTGCCGCCGCCGGGTACGCCTGCGCCGCTGTGGCTGGTCGACCGCCTGTTCCGGCACATCCTGGTCGATATCACGGGCAATACCCACCGCGCCGAAATCTGCATCGACAAGCTCTATTCGCCCGACGGCGCCACCGGGCGGCTCGGGCTGGTCGAATTCCGCGCTTTGGAAATGCCGCCCGATCCGCGCATGTCGCTGGCGCAGCAACTGCTGATCCGGGCGTTGATTGCAAAACTCTGGCGCGAGCCGCAGCAGGGCAGGTTCGTGCGCTGGGGCACCACGCTGCACGATCGTTTCATGCTGCCGCATTTCCTCTGGGAGGATTTTCAGGGCGTGCTCGGCGAGTTGAAACAATCCGGCTACGATTTTTCGCCGGACTGGTATGCGGCCCAGCTCGAGTTTCGCTTCCCCGTGTTCGGCCGGGTCCACCATGGCGGCGTCGCACTCGAAGTGCGGCAGGCGCTGGAGCCCTGGCACGTTCTCGGCGAAGAGGGCTCGGCCGGCGGCACCGTCCGCTACGTCGATTCCTCGGTGGAGCGACTGCAGGTCAGGGCCACAGGCTTCGTCGAGGGCCGCCACGTCGTCACCTGCAACGCACGGCGGATGCCGATGACCGAAACCGGCCGCGCCGGTGAGGCGGTCGCGGGCGTCCGTTTCAAGGCCTGGCAGCCGCATTCAGGTCTGCATCCGACCATCCCGGTTCACGCGCCGCTGACTTTTGACCTGATCGATACCTGGAACGGCCGCTCGCTGGGCGGCTGCGTCTACCACGTCGCCCATCCGGGGGGGCGCACTTACGACACCAAACCGGTCAATTCCTACGAGGCCGAGGCTCGCCGGCTGGCCCGGTTCCAGGACCATGGCCACACCCCCGGCAAGATCGATCCGCCCCGCGAAGAACGCACAATTGAGTTCCCTTTGACCCTCGACTTGAGGACGCCGCTGCTTCATTGAGAATGGGCTTTGAGGGCGGGAGAGTCTGACATGGCGGGACGCGACGGCCGGGAAAGCATTGGGGCAAGCAGTCAGGGAACCAGGGTCCGTCCGGGCAACCGGCGCGTGGCGCAGTGGGCCCGCGACTATGTCCGGCTGCCCGGAATCCCCGATGAATATATCGGCCAGGACGGCGCGCCGCGCGCGGTCTGGACCCGGTTCTTCGAGGCCTTCGCGAGCCTGAGCCCCGCCGATATCGAGCGCCGCTTCGGCGCCGCCGACCGGCATTTGCGGGAAGCCGGCGTGACCTATCGCGCGCCGGGCGAGACCGCCGACCGGCTTTGGCCGCTGAGCCACCTTCCGCTGCTGATCGACGAGGCCGACTGGCAGCAATTGACCGCCGGCATCGTGCAACGCGCGGAATTGCTCGAGCTGGTGCTGAACGACCTCTATGGCGAGGGCCGGCTGGTGGCGGAGGGCGCGATACCCGCCGCGGCGATTGCCGGCAGCACCGAATATCTGCGCTCGGTGTGCGGGGTCAAACCGCCGGGCGGCCGCTATCTCAGCATCTATGCCGCCGATGTCGGGCGCGGGCCCGACGGCCGCTGGTGGGTGCTGGGCGACCGCACCCAGGCGCCGTCAGGCGCAGGCTACGCGCTGGAAAACCGGCTGGTGCTGTCGCGCGCCTTTACCTCGCTCTACAAATCCATGAACGTCGAGCGCGTGGCCACGTTCTTCGAGGCCTTCCGCGACTCACTTCGCGCCAGCGCCGACCGCGATGAGCCGCGCATCGGATTGCTGACGCCGGGCACCTTCAGCGAAACCTATTTCGAGCACGCCACGCTGGCGCGCTACCTCGGCTTCCTGCTGGTCGAGGGCGACGATCTCGCCGTCAGCGGCGACCGCATCCATATCCGCACCGTCGCCGGGTTGAAGCGGCTCGACGTACTGCTGCGCCGGGTCGACTCCAATTCGCTCGATCCGCTGGAACTCGACGCATCCTCGCAACTCGGCGTGCCCGGCCTGATCGACGTTATCCGAAAGAACGGCGTCGTGATGGCCAACATGCCGGGCTCCGGCGTGATGGAGGCGCGGGCGCTGCTGGGCTTCCTGCCCAGCCTGAGCGAGCGCTTCCTCGGCGAAGATCTGAAGATGCCGCATATCGCGACCTGGTGGTGCGGCCAGAAGGCCGCGCGCGAGGAAGTGCTGGCGCGGCTCGACGAGTTCGCCATTGAGGGCGCCTATGGAAGGGGTGTTCCCGGTTTCGGCAGGGGACCCATCCTCGCCGCCGAATTGTCTGCCAGCGAGCGGGAACGGCTCAAGACCGCGATCTCGGATCGCGGCATCGATTATGTCGGCCAGGAACTGGTTCGGCTGTCGACCACGCCGGTGTGGGACAACGGCCACATCACGCCGCGGCCTTTCGTGCTGCGCGTGTTCGCGGCGGCAACGGCCGATGGCTGGACCATCATGCCCGGCGGCTTCTGCCGGATCGCCGATCAGCCCGATGCCCGCGCGGTCTCGATGGGCGACGGCGCCCGGGCGGCGGATGTCTGGGTGGTATCCGACAAGGCGGTTTCGACTGCCACCCTGCTGCCGGGGGTCGATACCGTGCGGATCCGGCGCATCGCCGGCGTGGTGCCGAGCCGCGCCGCCGACAATCTGTTCTGGCTCGGCCGCTATCTGGAGCGCGCCGAGGCGACGCTGCGGCTGTTGCGGGCGCTCGGCATGCAGCGCGATGCCGGCAAGGGTTCTCCGACCGTGCTGCCGGCGATGGAGCGGGTGCAGCGGCTGCTGGTGATCTGGGGCGCGGCCTCGCAAACCTCGCGCGCGCACCCTTCGAAGGTCGTGGCCGAGGCGCTGCAGAGCGAGGAAAAGTTCGGTTCGGCGCTGTCGCTGGTGCGTTCGGCGCAGCGCACCGCGACGTCGCTGCGCGAGCGGCTGTCGCCGGACGCCTGGCAGGTGATCACTGAAATGTCCGAGCGGCTGGCGCGGGAAGTCGAGGACGATGACGGTGTGCTGATCGCCGCCGAACTGACGCTGCAGGAACTCGCGAGCTTCGCCGGCCTCGCGCAGGAAAACATGAACCGCGCCGCCGGCTGGCGGTTTCTCGAAATGGGCCGCCGCGCCGAGCGCGCCATCAACACCGCGCGTTTCGCGCGCCAGTTCGCCTATGACGAGGCCGTCAGCGAGGACCTCGATATCCTGCTGACCCTGGTCGACTGCCAGATCACCTATCGCTCGCGCTATCTAGTCGGTCCGTTGCTGGCGCCGGTGCGCGACCTCGTGGTGCTCGACCCCTATAACCCCCGGTCGGTCGCGTTCCAGGTCTCGGCGCTGAACGACCACATCGCCAGCCTGCCGACCCTGAAGGAGGGTGGATTGATCGAGCGGCCGCAGCGGCTCGCGGTGGCGCTGCAGGCGATGCTGACGACGACGGAGGCGGCTTCGCTCGACACCAAGACGCTGTTCGCGCTGGAGCAGGATCTGCTGACGCTGGCCGATGCCATCGGATCGCATTATTTTCCGCACGGGCCCAATGCGAGCCGGCCTGAAAAGCTGACGGGCCTCGCGTGATCTACGACATCCGTCACGTCACCAGCTACTCCTATGAAAGCCCGGTGAGCTACTCGCGCTGCTCGCTGCGGCTGGAGCCCAGGAGCGGCGACGGACAGCAACTGGTCTCGCACACCGTCGAGATCAGGCCGCGGCCCGCCGACCGCACCGTCAGGCATGATTTTTTCGGGACCCACACCGAGAGTATCGTGATCGAGACCTCGCACCGCAGCCTGCGAATCGATTCCCGCTCGCGCGTGTCGGTTTCCCGCCGCGTGCCCGCCCGTGACGCGCCAAGCCGGCCATGGGAAGAGGTGCGCGACGTCGCCTTCGAGTCTACCAGCCTCGGCCCGGAATCGCCGATCGGCTACGTCTTCGTCAGTCCGCTGGTCCCGGTGCAGCAGCCGGTGACAGCCTATGCATCGCTGAGTTTTCCGAAAGGCGCAGGAATCCTCGCGGGCGCCGTCGATCTGATGCATCGGATCCGCACTGAATTCAGATACGACCCGAAGGCCACCGTGATCTCGACGCCGCTCGAGGAAGTGTTCGAGAAACGCCACGGCGTCTGCCAGGATTTCGCCCATGTGATGATCGCGGGGCTGCGCGGCCTCGGTCTGCCGGCGGCCTATGTCTCTGGCTATCTGCGCACCATTCCGCCGCCGGGCAAGCCGCGGCTGCAGGGAGCGGACGCGACCCATGCCTGGGTCGCGCTGTGGTGCGGCGAGGGGCTGGGCTGGATCGGTTTCGATCCGACCAACGACATCCTGGTCGAGAACGATCACATCGTGCTGGCGGTGGGGCGGGATTTTTCCGATGTCTCGCCGGTCGACGGCATTATCGTGGGCTCCCGCAAGCAGAAGCTCGCGGTGGCGGTCGACGTGCTGCTGGTCGAATGACGCAAGGATCGCACGCGTCCCTGAAAAGCAGAAACCTTGATGTTCACGACGTCATCATCCTCGGCGCCGGCGCCGCCGGCCTGATGTGCGCCGGCGTCGCCGGCCAGCGCGGGCGTTCGGTGCTGGTGCTGGAGCAGGCGCGGCAGCCGGCCGAGAAGATTCGCATTTCCGGCGGCGGACGCTGCAATTTCACCAACCTGCACACCACCCCTGCAAATTTCCTGTCGGACAATCCGCGGTTCTGCCATTCGGCGCTGAGCAGCTACACGCAACAGGATTTCATCGCGCTGGTCGAGCAATACGGCATCGCCTTTCACGAGAAGACGCGCGGGCAATTGTTCTGCGACGGCTCGTCGCGGCAGATCATCGACATGCTGCTGGAGGAATGCCGCAAGGCCCGCGCGCAGCTGCGGCTGGGCGTGCGCATCTCCGCGATCTCGAAATCCGAAAGCGGCTTTGTCGTGGTAACCGACCAGGGCGAGTTTCGCGGCCGCGCGCTGGTGGTCGCGACCGGCGGTCCCTCGATTCCGAAAATGGGATCGAGCGGATTCGGCTACAAGATTGCGGAACAATTCGGCTTGAAGATCGTGCCGCCGCGCGCGGCACTGGTGCCGCTGACCTTCGATGCGGCGCTGCTGGCGCAATTCAAGGAGATGTCGGGCGTCGCAGTCGATGCCGTCGTCAGTTGCGGCAAGGCGCGGTTCGACGAGGCGCTGCTGTTCACCCATCGCGGGCTGAGCGGTCCGGCGATCCTGCAGATCTCGTCCTACTGGCGCGACGGCCAGGACATCGTCATCGACATGGCGCCGGGCACCGATGTGCTGGCCGGGCTGAAACAACTGCGCCATGATCATCCGAAGCAGGAGATGGCCACGGCTCTTTCAGGCCTGGTTCCGAAGCGGCTGGCGCGGATCATTGCGGATGCCACCGCAGGGCCGGAGCGACTCGCCGATTTCTCCGACAGACTGCTGACGCAAGTCGCCGCCAGCGTGTCGCAATGGCGAGTGCGGCCCAGCGGCACCGAGGGCTACCGCACCGCGGAAGTCACGCTGGGCGGCGTCGATACCTCGGAGCTGTCCTCGAAAACACTCGAGTCGAGATCGGTGCCGGGCCTCTATTTCATCGGCGAGGTCGTCGACGTCACCGGCCATCTCGGCGGCTTCAATTTTCAATGGGCGTGGTCGTCGGGCGTGGCGGCGGGGCGGGCCGTTTAGAACCCCGGAGATAAACACGAACTCTCAATGAATACAGTCCTCATCCTGAGGAGCTTGCGAAGCAAGCGTCTCGAAGGATGGATGCAACGGCAGTATTCGCGGCCATCCTTCGAGACGCCGCGCGAAGACGCGCAGCTCCTCCAGCGACAACGGCGAAGCCGTTGCGCGGGGATGAGGTCCGTATTCATTCTCTCAGGATGAGGGCAGAGCGTGCGACCTTAGCCGCGATCTCCCTAGGACTTCGACTGCCGCTTCGTCTCGGCCTGCGTATTGCGGACGGCCTCGGAGAGCATCTCGCGCAGCTCAGCCTTGGTCTTCGGAGGTTCCTTCGTGAAGGATTTTTGCCATTGTGCCATGTCGGTCATATGGGGATGCGCGAGCCGAAATTAAACCCCCGCAGTAAACAAAAAGGGCCCGGCAATCGAATGCCGGACCCTTTGAAATCGCTATAAAGATCGCCCTATTTCTTGTAGGCGGCGATCACGGCCTCACCTTCGGGGCCGGCCTTCTTCGACCAATCGGCCGTCAACTGCTCGCCGATTTTCTCGAGACCGGCCTTCAGCGCCGCAGGTGGCGGAAGCACCTTCATCTTGTTGGCTGCAAGCTGTTCGAGATACCACTTGGCCTTTTCTTCCGCGAGCTTCCAGCCGCGTGTTTCGGCGACCGCTGCTGCCTTGAGGATCGCGTCCTGGGTCGGCTTGTCGAGCGCGTCGAAAGCCGCCTTGTTCACGAAGGTGACGTTCTTCGGAATCCATGCCTGGGTATCATAGAAGTGCGTCATGGTTTCCCAGGCCTTGCTGTCGTAGCCGGTCGAGCCCGAGGTCATGAATGCGTTGACGACGCCGGTAGCCAGCGCCTGCGGCAATTCCGCCGCCTGGATGGTGATGGGCTGCGCGCCGACCAGTTCGGCGATGCGCGACGTCCCGACGTTATAGGCGCGCCACTTCAGGCCCTTCATGTCCTCGACGGTGTTGAGATCCTTCTTGGCATAAATGCCCTGCGGACCCCACGGCACCGCGAACAGAAGCATCAGCCCCTGCGATGCGAGCTTCTTTTCGATGGTGGGTTTCGACGCCAGCCACAGCTTCTTGGCCGCCGGATAGCTCGTCGCCATGAACGGGACGACATCGATGCCGAACAGCGGGTCTTCGTTCTCATGCAGCGAGATCAGAACCTCACCAGCCTGCGCCTGGCCGGTTGCGACCGCGCGCTTGATTTCCGGCGCCTTGAACAGCGACGCCGCGGCATGCACGGTGATCTGCAGCTTGCCGCCGGTGGCGTCGCCAACGTCCTTGGCAAACGTGGTCAGATTCACCGAATGCGGATTGTCCGCCGGATAGGCCGCCGGAAGATTCCATTTTGTCTGCGCCGTTGCGGGAACGACAAGCGCGGGAGCGGCAAGAGCCGCGACGCAGGCAGCCATTGCACACGTTTTAACAAGCCTCAACATGACGATACCTCTCTCTAGCCAGGGAACGCTATCCGCGGCAGCACCATCACAATATCAGGAAAGACCGTGATAAGGGCAACCGCAAGAACGAGCAAAAAGAAGAACGGCAGGGCCGCCTTGGCGACGGTGTTGGAATCCTTGCCGCTCATGGTCTGCAGGACGAACAGATTGAAGCCGACGGGCGGCGAGACTTCTGCCATTTCCACCACCAGCACCAGGAAAATGCCGAACCAGACCAGATCGAAGCCGGCCTGCTTTACCATCGGAATGACGATGGCGGTAGTCAGCACGATCATGGAAATGCCGTCGAGGGCCGTGCCGAGCACGATGTACATGACGGTGAGCGCCGCGATCAGCGCATAGGGACTGAGCTGGAGAGCGTTCACCCAGTTCGCGAGCGCCAGGGGGATGCCGGTATAGGCCATCGACGTACCCATGTAGGAGGCACCGGCCAGGATCAGCAGGATCATGCAATTGACCCGCGTCGCGCCCATGACGCTCGCCCAGAAGGCCTCCCAGGTCAGCGCATCCTGCCACCATGCGATCGCGAGCGACCCCAATACGCCCCAGGCGGCGCATTCCGTCGCCGTCGCCCAGCCCATCAGCAGCGACAGAAAGACGAAAGCGATCAGCAGCAGGCAGGGAAGTAGGTTGAGCGATTCCGAAATGCGCTTGCGAAGGCTCATGGACGGCTCGGCCGGCGGCGTCTTCTTCGGATTGGCGAGCGACCAGACCGCGATGTAGCCGGAGTAAAGCGCCATCACCAGCAGGCCGGGCAGGAAGCCGGCGAGGAAAACCTGAATGATGGAGACGTTCGCCTGCACGGCGTAGACCACCATGGTGATCGACGGCGGAATCAGAATGCCGAGCGTGCCGGCGCCGGCCAGCGAGCCGAGGCTGAGGTTTTCGTCGTACCCTCGCTTCTTCAACTCGGGCAGGGCGATCTTGGCCACCGTGGCGCAGGTCGCGGCCGACGATCCCGAGACCGAGCCGAACACGCCGCAGGCGAGCACGTTGACGTGCATCAGCCGGCCCGGCAGCCAGTTCAGCCACGGCGCAAAGCCGCGAAACATTTCCTCCGACAGCCGCGTGCGGAACAGGATTTCGCCCATCCAGATGAACAGCGGCAGGGCCGCGAGCGACCACGACGCGCTGTTGCCCCACACCGTTGTTGCCAGCACGCTGCCCGCGGGAATAGCGCCGCCGGCGAATTGCATGCCGGCCCATCCCGTCGCCATCAAGGCGACGCCGATCCAGACGCCGGCGCCGAGCAGCAGCGCAAGAAATCCCAGCAGCAGGGCTGCGATGGAGAGCAGCTCCATGTCAGACTCCGCTCTGCATGGCGCGCTCGACGATTTCCTCGGCGGTCGTCGGTTTCGGCAATTCGTATCGCGGCGCGTTGCCGCGCAGCACATGGATCAATTCATCCACGAAGGCGATGAACAGAATCACGAGGCCGCCGCTGTAGCCGAGCTGCGGAATCCACAGCGGCACCGCGATGACGCCCTGCGAAATGTCGAAAAACTTCCACGATTGCCACGTCATGATGACGGCGTACCAGGCGAAAAAGCCGATGAATCCGGTGCCGATGAGGAGAGCGGCGATCTCGACATAATGGCGGACGTGGTCGCTGAGGCGGTCGATCAGGAGACCGACGCGGATCATCTCGCCGTGCTTGAAGGTATGCGCGAGCCCGAGGAAGGCCGTCGCCGCCATGCACCAGGAAATGAAATCGTCGCCAGCCGGAATGTTGAGACCGAGCGGACGGCCGGCCGACAACAGCAGCATCAGCACAAAAATCGCAATCAGGAAGAGGCCGGCGAGATAGCCGGAGAAAAGGTAGAGTCGATCGAGAAACAGGCGGATCATACTGTGTCCTTACTCACACGCATATCGTCCGGAAGCAAGAGACGTACCACTTCCGATAACGATCCGTTCTCCGGAAAGGGTCTGTCGATCCTGACCGTATCGAAAACGAGTTACCGACGTCAGCCCCCGAAGAGGTGCGCGGTACCTTATATTCGATCGCTTCGGGGGCGTCGCGCGCCATCATGTCCCGACGCGAAGCGAAGCCCGCAGCTTGCGCAGACAGGCGATGACCGAGAGCGCGGTGATCAGGCCCGTCTTCGGGTTTTCCGACGGGATGTTCTCGATCGACATCGAGAAGCGCGCTGAATCGGAGTCCACCTCGATCCGGTGCATGTTGCGCGTCACGGTCGGATCCGCCCAGATCTGGATGGTCGTTCGATCGGGACCGATCCCGGCCAGCGACAGGGCGGCGGCCACATTGACATTGGCCGGAAATCCCTTTGCCGCCTCGCGCGCCGTGCCGTCGAATATCTTGAGCGGTTCGGCAAGTCCTTCGATGCCGATGTTGTTCGCGACGATATAGGGCGCGCCGGCGAGCCCGCCCGGCGGCTTGCGGGTAATCATCCGCACCGAATGGATTTTTCCGACCGCTGCCGCGGTAACTGCGTCGAGGCCGATCAGGGCGCCGGTCGGTACCACGATCTGACCGCCATTCTGCTTCGCCAGTTCAATCAGGTCCTCATGGTCGAGCAGCGCACCCGCGCTGAGCACGACCGCGGTCTTTCCGGCACTCACGAACGGCGTCACGATCGACCTCACCAGCCGGCTCGGCGCGCATTCGATGACGATGTCGGCGACATCGACCAGCGCCTCGATCGGCAGGAGCGCGGGCGGTCTGCTTAAACCGGCGAGCAGGCTGCGGTGCTTTTCGGGATTCTGTACCGACACCGCGGTGAGCACCAATCCGTCGATCCCCCGGTCCAGCGCCTCGACCACCCTGGTGCCGATGGCGCCGAGCCCGACAACCGCGATGCGCAGGTCAGGTCGCACGGTTTTCTCCAAATTTGCCATCCAGCTTCATCTCAAAAATCCGGCTCTTCCTCGACCACCCGGTTCTGGTGGCGCAGATGCTGCCATATCGCAAGTGCGACCGATAGCACCGCCGCCGCGAGCAGCCCGCCTGAAATCGGCCGCGTCACGAAAAGCCACGGATTGGCGTCGGTCATGATCGCGCGTACCAGATTGATCTCGATCTGGTCGCCGAGAATGAGCCCGAGGATCAGCGGCGCCAGCGGAAAGCCGAGCTTGACCAGGACGTAGCCGACGACGCCGAACAGCAGCAGCACGTAGACGCTCTGCATGGTGTTGTTGAGCGCGTAGGCGCCGACCACGCAGAGCACCAGCACCACCGGCGCCAGCACCGCCATCCGCACCGAGGTCACGCGCAGCATCAGCGGCATCAGCGCGACGCAGATCAGGAGCATGCAGGGATGCGCCAGGATATAGGCCGCGTAGATGCCATAGGCGAGGTCGGGGTTTTGCGAGATGAACAGCGGTCCCGATTGAATGCCGTGGATCGTCATGGCGCCGAGCATCACGGCGGTGACGGCGTCGCCGGGAATGCCGAACGCCATGATGGTCATCAGCGAGCCCGAGACATTGGCGTTGTTGGAGGCTTCCGAGGCGATGATGCCTTCCGGGTGGCCCTTGCCGAAACGCTCCGGCGTCTTCGAGAATTTCTTGGCCTGGTCATAGGCCATCACGCTCGATGCGCTGCCGCCGATCGCCGGCAGGATGCCGATGATCAGCCCGACGATCGTCGACCACGCCAGCAGGAACGGCTGCCTGAAGATTTCCAGGTTCACCTTGAGGTGCGAGAAGCGCTCGAGCCTGACCCCGACCAGCGATTCCACCGGCTGGTTGCGCGGCCCATTGAGCTTCTCCAGATCGGTCATGATCTGCGCGAAGGCGAAAATGCCGATCAGCACGGGGAGGAACGGAAAGCCGCCGCCGATGAATTCCGAGCCGAAGGTGAAGCGCGGCACGCTGCCGATCGGATCGTGGCCGACCACCGTGATCAACAGCCCGATGGCGGTCGAGAGCAGTCCCTTGAGCAGCGAGGCTTCGGTCAGCCCCGCCACCATCGCCATCGCCAGCACGAACAGCGAGAAGTATTCCCACGGCCCGAATTCCAGCGCGATCGCGGCCAGCGGCCCGGTCAGGAACACCAGGAACAGGGCGCCGAGCAGGCCGCCCCAGACCGACGCCCAGACGCCGAGCCAGATGGCGCGGCCGGGCTCGCCGTTGCGCGACATCGGAAAGCCGTCGAAAGTGGTGGCGATCGACGCCGGCGAGCCGGGGATACCGAGCAGGCAGCAGGCGATCAGACCGCCGGTCGAGCCGCCGACATAGACGCCGGTCATTGCCGCAAGCCCCGCCAGGGGATCGAGCCCGTAGGTGAACGGCAGCACCACGATGACCGTCATGGTGATGGTGACGCCCGGCAACGAGCCGCCGATCACGCCGATGAAGGTGCCGGCAAACAGCGGCAACATGTATTTCCACTGCGCGACGTTGACGAGGCCGTGCCAGAGCAGATCGAGCATCAGAACCCCGTCCATGCGCCGCGCGGCAGCAGCACCAGCAGGTATCGTTCAAAGACGAAATAGCTCACCATGGCGGTGCCGAGCGCGATCGCCGCCAGCACCGCCCATTGCCGTGGCGTGCGCGGCCGGCCCAGAGCGGCCTGCAGGCTGCCTACGAACAACACGGTGGCGAGGCGAAATCCCAGCAGCGGCAGCAGCACCACATAGATGCCGACGATCGCGAAGGCGATCACCACCAGCCGATAGTTTCGCCGCGGCGCGCCGGGAACGTCGGCCACGACCGGCGCACGCTTCATGAGGTCCTGCAGCACCAGCAGCGCGCTCGCCGCCGCCATGAAGCACAGCACGATGGAAGGGTAAAAGCCCGGCCCAACCGGAACGATGGGAAGAGACGGCAGCTGGAACGACTTCACCAGCAGCACCAGGCTGATCGCGAGCAGGACCAGCCCGGCAATTCCGTCGCGGCCGATGCTCATTTCTTGATCAGGCCGAGATCGGTCATGATGGTCTTGCTCTCGCCATCGATCCTGGCGAGGAACCGGGCATAGTCATTGGCATTGAGGTACGCCACGCGGGTGCCTTGCAGCTTCATGGCCTGGGCGAAGCTCGGCTCCTTGGTCGCCTTGGCGCAGGCCTCTTCGAGCTTGGCGCGCACCGGTGCGGGTGTCCCCTTGGGGACCAGGATGCCGCGCGCCACCTCGTAGACGATGTTCATGCCGAGCTCCTTGAGCGTCGGCACGTCAGGCGCTTCCGGATCGCGCTTCTCGCTGGCGATCGCGATGAAGCGCAGTACGGCGGCTTCGACCTTGCCCTTCTGCGTCAGGTTGGAATCGGTAAGGTTGATGTGGCCACCGAGCAGCGCGTTCATGCGCGGCGCCAGCCCGTCATAGGACACGAATTTGAATTTGATGCCGGCGGCCTTCTCGATCATGGCCGGGAAGATATGGCTGGTGGAGCCGAGCGTGGCGCCGACCGTGATCTCGCCCGGCCGCTTCTTGGCGTCGTCGGCGAGTTCCTGCCAGTTCTTCCAGGGCGTCTTGGCGCTGGCGGTCAGCACCGAGGGCGTCGCCGCGACCAGACAGATCGGCTCGAAGTCGCTGTATTTGACGTCGCTGATCCCGGCATAGAACGTCAGATGGATGTAGTCGTGCACCGCGTAGACGGTGTAGCCGTCAGGCGCCGATTTCTGCGCCTCGCGCGCGCCGACGGTGCCGGAGGCGCCGCCGATATTGGCGATGACGACGGGCTGGCCGAGCTGCTTCTGGAATTCGACGGCGAACGGCCGGAAGATGTTGTCGGTATCGCCGCCCGCGGCCCATGGCACGATCATCTTGATGGGGCGGTCGGGATATTGCGCCATCGCGGGCGCGGATAAAGCTGCCAGCACACCGGTCAGCACGGCCGCGCCGGCCAACCTCACGAACGTTCTTGCCATTCGTCGTCTCCCCTGTCGTTTTTTGCGGGCCTTTTCCGGCTCTCGCAGGGGATGATAGCAGCGCCGCCGCGCAGCGGAAAGCCCCGCGGCGCAGGCGCACACGGTCGGCTTGTCGGGATAGATGAAGAAAAAAGGCCCCGGAAACCGGGGCCTTTTCAAAAAGGGGGTACATCCGCCCCTTCTACGCGGCTTGCGCCGTTTCCGCGTGCCGGTTGACTTCCGTCTCGGCGATCTGGCTGAGCGTGCTGTCGGTGGTCTTCTCTTCCTTCAGCGTCGCGTCCAGCAGCTTCACGGCGTCCTTGTAGCCGAGCTCGCTCGCCCAGGTCTTCAGCGTGCCGTAGCGGGAGATCTCGTAATGCTCGACCGCCTGCGCTGCGGCAAGCAGGCCGGCGTCAAGGGCGGCGGTGCCCTTGTACTCGTCCATGATTTCCTTGCCCTCGTCGAGGATGCCCATGATGGCGTCGCAGGTCTTGCCCTTCGGCGATTCATCGATCGAGGCGAATACCTGTTCGAGCCGGTCGACCTGGCCCTCGGTTTCGCCCATGTGCTTCTCGAATGCCGCCCGGAGCTTGGGAGACTGCGCCGCCTTCGCCATCTTCGGCAGCGCGGACAGGATCTTCTTTTCGGCGAAATAGATGTCCTTCAAGGTGTCGAGGAACAGGTCGCTCAGTACTTTATCTTTGGCCATTTTGCCCTCCGGTTTGAAATTGCCATTCTAGAACCGGCCGGGTCGCGTCTTGTTCCTGCCATGCGGTAGGTTTGCCGGGAAAAAATTCAAAAATTTCATCGGCGCGCCTCCTGCGATTTAAGGGCGGCTGTGTGGTGTCGTGTTCCCGCCCCTGGAACGTTTTCGCACTCATTTGGTTGAGCGAAAAAGCTGCAGGAGGCTGCCGGTGGCCAAGCCGCGCGGGATTGAAATCGTACGTCGTGCCTATGAGCTTTGGGAGCAGGCCGGAAAGCCCGATGGGCGGGATCAGGAATTCTATCATCAGGCGGAGCGCGAACTGACCGAGGCTGCGGTGCCCGACGCGACCATTCAAATCGCCCAGAAGGAGTGAACCAGCCGGACGAATTTTGCATGGCTCAGGCCGGGCTCCCTGTGACGGCCATCGCCGCCGGTTCCTTGCGCCGCGCGCGAGGCTGATGCCGCGATCGGAAATCAGTTCCTATCCGAATGCCCGACCCCACCGAGGGGCGTATGCGTTGCCGGCGTTTCGAAATGGCACATCCCTTTACAGGTCGTTTTCCCGATCCCCGTTGCTCTACGGATAGGCACATTAACCGACGGTTCGCTCTTTCGTGACAATCATGCCGTGTGCGGTGCTGCGACCGCGTCCCAACTCAATCGATCCGGAGAGAAAACGTGAACAACTGGTCAACGAAGGTGCTCGTTTCTGGACTGACAGCCATGTTCGTCTGCGCAGGCGCCGCCATGGCCGCCGATGGCGCGGGCAAGGATGACGCTATCGCGATGGTCAAGAAGGCCGTCGGTTTCATCAAGGCGCAGGGCGCCGACAAGGCGTACGGCGAATTCACCGGCAAGGCCGCCGGCTTCGTCGATCGCGATTTGTACGTAGTGGTCTATCAGCTCGACGGCAAGGTTCTGGCCCACGGCTCCAACGCCAAATTCGTCGGCAAGGACCTGATCGACGCGCAGGACGTCGACGGCAAGCTTTATGTGAAGGAACGGGTCGAAATGGCCGCCAAGCAGCCTTCGTTCTGGCAGGACTACAAGTTCGTCAATCCCGTGAGCAAGAAGGTCGAGCCGAAGCAGATGTATTGCGAGAAGGTCGACAACACGGCGGTGTGTGCGGGCATCTACAAGCTCTGACACACTAAGATCGGCTACACGGCGATCGTCGCCTCGAAGGATTGATATGCTGGGCTGGATCAAGAATATCGGGCTGTCCTGGAAAGTTCAGCTCGCGCCGGCGTTTCTGATCCTGGTCCTGATCGGCGTCGGCGTCTATGCCTTGCAGGCGCTGCGATCGAACCAGACCGCGGTCGATGCGCTGGTCGCAGGGCCGATGCGGCAATCGGAACTCGCCAACGAACTCAACACCGTGGCGTGGACCGCGCACGCCAAGCTGTACCGGCTCGCGGCCATCGCGGCCAACGAAACCGACGAAAAGAAAATTCAGGCATTCGCCAAGGAAGCTTCAGCCTCCGCCGCGAAGATTTCGGACGCCCTGAAGGCGGTCGAGGGGGCCCAGGGCAGTGCCAAATCGGATGGCAAATCGGACGGCCTGGAAAAACTGAAAGCCGCCGTCGCGGGTTATCTCAAGCAATCCAAAAATGCCATCGAGATGGCCGATGGCGATGCCGGATCGGCGCTGTTGTTCATCAAGGGCGCGGAACGGAATTTCGTCGATATCGAGAAGCTGACCGACGACCTCATCGCGCGCTCGAGCGACAGCAAGGATCGCGAGATCGCCCGTGCCGGGATTACCCTCGAGCAGCAGCAACTGGCGCTGATGGCCGTGCTGCTGGTGGTGGCTTTCGCCGGCATCGTGGTTTCGTTCCTGATCGGCCGCAATATTTCCCGCCCGGTGGTGGCGATGTCGAAGGCGATGCGTGAACTCGCGGTCGGCAATTTCGACGTCCAGCTGCCGGGCCTCGAGCGCCGCGACGAAGTCGGCCAGATGGCCCGCGCGGTCGAGGAATTCAAGGTGCAGGCGGTGGCCAAGGCCGAACGCGAGACCGCCGAACGCGAGGACAAGAACCGCGAGCTCGCCGTCGCCCGCCGCGCCGAGCTGCATAACCTCGCCGAGAGTTTCGAGGCCGCGGTCGGCAGTATCATCGAAAACGTCGGCGCTGCATCGAGCGAGCTGGAGAATTCCGCCGTCATCCTGACCAACAGCAGTGCGGCGAGCCAGGATCTCTCGGCCGTGGTTGCGGCGGCTTCGGAGGAAACGTCCGCCAACGTGCAATCGGTGGCGACGGCGACGGAAGAAATGGCGAGCTCCATCAACGAAATCGGCCGCCAGGTCGCGGATTCCAACCGGATCGCCACTGAGGCGGTCGAGCAGGCGGGAAAGACCGACGCGCGGATCGCCGAATTGTCGCTGGCCGCCAACCGCATCGGCGACGTCACCCAACTGATCACCACGATCGCGGCGCAGACCAATCTGCTGGCGCTCAACGCGACCATCGAAGCCGCCCGCGCCGGCGATGCCGGCCGCGGGTTTGCCGTGGTCGCGCAGGAGGTCAAGGCGCTGGCGTCGCAGACCGCCAAGGCCACCAGCGAGATTTCGACCCAGATCGCCGGCATGCAGGCGGCCACCCAGGATTCGGTGGTCGCGATCAAGGAAATCTACGGCACCATCGGGCAGGTCTCCGAGATCGCCTCGGCGATCGCGGCCGCCATCGAGCAGCAGGGCGCGGCGACCCAGGAGATCGCCCGCAACGTGCAGCAGGCGGCGGTCGGCTCCACCCAGGTCGCGACCTCGATCGCCGACGTCAACCGCGGCGCCGGCGATACCGGCACGGCTTCCTCGCAGGTGCTGGCGTCGGCGCAGTTGCTGTCCAGCGAAAACAAGCGCCTCAAGGCCGAAGTGGTCAAATTCCTCGCCACCGTGCGGGCTGCGTAGTCTCGCAGCCGGTGATAGTCTTCGAAAGCCACAGCGCAAGGCGCTGACGGATTCGGAGTTCTCATGATCTATCGACACGCCATCGACGCAACCACTTATGTGTTCGATGATCTGCGCGATCTGCTCGCCAAGGCCACGCCGCCGCGCTCAGGCGACCGCCTCGCGGGGGTAGCCGCCGAAAGTGCCGCGCAAATGATCGCGGCGCGGATCGCGCTATCGGACGTTCCCCTGAAACAGTTCCTGCAGGAGACCGTCGTTCCCTACGAAGACGACGAGGTCACCCGCCTGATCGTCGATAGCCACGACGCCACAGCCTTCGCCGCGATATCCTCGCTGACTACCGGCGCATTCCGCGACTGGCTGCTGTCGGACGCTGCGACATCGGCCGTTCTCGCCAGGCTGTCGCGCGGCATCACCCCCGAAATGGCCGCGGCGGTATCAAAACTGATGCGCAACCAGGACCTGATCCTGGTGGCGAAAAAATGCCAGGTGACATCGACCTTTCGCAACACCATCGGCCTGCGCGGCCGGATGAGCGTGCGGCTACAGCCCAATCATCCCTTCGACGACGCCAAAGGCATCACCGCGTCGATCCTCGACGGCATCCTGCTCGGATCCGGCGACGCCTGTATCGGCATCAATCCGGCCAGCGACGATCCCACTGTCATCGGCGGCCTGGTGCGGCTGCTCGATGATGTCATCGCAAGGCTGCAGATCCCGACGCAGGGCTGCGTCCTGACCCATGTCACGACCACGCTCGGATTGATCGAGCGGGGCTTTCCAGTCGATCTGGTGTTTCAGTCGGTCGCGGGCACGCAGGCGGCGAACCGCAGTTTCGGCATCGATCTGGCGCTGCTGCGGCAGGCTCACCAGGCCGGACTGTCGCTGCGCCGCGGCAGCGTCGGCAGCAATGTGATGTATTTCGAGACCGGGCAGGGGTCGGCGTTGTCGGCCAACGCCCATCATGGCGTCGACCAGCAAACCCTGGAGGCGCGGGCCTATGCGGTGGCACGCGCCTTCGATCCGCTGCTGGTCAACAGCGTGGTCGGCTTTATCGGTCCTGAATATCTCTATGACGGCAAGGAGATCATCCGCGCCGGGCTGGAGGACCATTTCTGCGGCAAGCTGCTCGGCCTGCCGCTCGGCGTCGACGTTTGCTACACCAACCACGCCGAGGCCGACCAGGACGACATGGACAATCTCCTGACACTGCTCGCCGCCGCCGGCGTTACCTTCATCATGGGGGTCCCCGGGGCCGACGATGTCATGCTGAACTACCAGTCCACCTCGTTCCATGACGCCCTCTATGTCCGCGACCTGTTCGGCCTGAAGCGGGCGCCGGAATTCGACGACTGGCTGTTGCGCGCTGGGCTGGCCGATGTCGATTTCCGCCTCGCCGGGAATACCGGGCTGCTGCCGGATTTTGCGTCGCGGTTGCTGGCCTGAGGGCTCGGAAAAGCCTTTGCCGGGGCTGCGATGCAACCATCCGGCCATTGGGGGGTTGGAAAGGCCCGCCACAATGTTGAAGAATTTGTAGCCCAGCCTTCGGCCGCGTGCTTAACTTGGTCGCCGGCAGGTTTTACAAGCGTTAGGAAGTTTGATGAGGGCTGAAGGCATCGAGACGGTTCGGCGCATCCTGTGCGTCTTTCCGCGCTATACTTCTTCTTTCGGCACGTTCGAATACGCCTATCCACTCACGGACGGCGTGCAGGCCTTCATGCCGCCGCAAGGGCTGCTGCTGATCGCGGCCTATCTGCCCGAACATTGGCCGGTCCGCTTCATCGACGAGAATATCCGTCCGGCCTCGAGGGAAGACTTCGAGTGGGCGGAAGCGGTGTTCGTCAGCGGCATGCATATCCAGCGTCAGCAGATGAACGACATCTGCCGCCGCGCGCATGCGTTCGATCTGGCGGTCGCGATCGGCGGTCCGTCGGTCTCGGCCTGCCCGGAATATTATCCCTCGTTCGACTATCTCCATGTCGGCGAACTCGGCGACGCCACCAATGAGTTGCTGACACGGCTGGCGCGCGATCCGTCGCGACCCGAGCAGCAGGTGGTGCTGAGGACCGACGATCGTATCGCCATGACCGACTTCCCGATTCCGGCCTACGAGCTTGCCGAGGTCAGAAAGTATTTCCTCGGCAGCATTCAGTATTCGAGCGGTTGCCCGTACCAATGCGAATTCTGCGATATCCCGGGCCTCTACGGCCGCAATCCGCGATTGAAGTCGCCGCAGCAGATCATTGCCGAACTCGACAAATTACTCGAATGCGGCGTGACCGGCTCGGTATATTTCGTCGACGACAATTTCATCGGCAACCGCAAGGCGGCGCTCGATCTCCTGCCGCACCTGGTCGAGTGGCAGAAGAAAACCGGCTATGTGATGCGGCTCGCCTGCGAGGCGACGCTCAACATCGCCAAGCGGCCCGAGATCCTCGAGAAAATGCGCGACGCCTTCTTCGTCACCATCTTCTGCGGCATCGAAACCCCCGATCCCGATGCGCTGAAGGCGATGCAGAAGGACCACAATATGATGGTCCCGATCCTGGAAGGCATTCATACCATCAACAGCTACGGGATTGAGGTCGTCTCCGGCATCATCATGGGACTCGACACCGACAAGCCGGAAACCGGCGAGGCGCTGATCGCCTTTGTCGATGAAACGAAGATCCCGCTGCTGACCATCAATTTGCTGCAGGCGCTGCCGCAGACGCCGCTGTGGGACCGGCTCGAACGCGAGGGGCGCCTGATTCACGACGAAGGCCGCGACTCCAATGTCGATTTCCGTTTGCCCTATGAGCAGGTCATCAGCTCGTGGCGCAAATGCATGGAAATCGCCTACCAGCCGGAACGATTGTATGCGCGCTACCAGTATCAGTGCGACTACACCTATGCCAACCGGATCAAGGTGCCGGTCACGCCGGAGCAGAAGAGCTGGGCCAATATCAAACGCGCGCTGATCATGCTGCGCAATATTTTCTGGAAGGTCGGCGTGCTCGGCGACTACCGGAAAGTGTTCTGGAAATTTGCGCTGGGCCGGCTGCGCCATGGCGACATCGAGGGCCTGATCGCCTCGACCATGATCGGGCATCATCTGATCATGTTCGCGCGTGACGCATCCGAGGGCCAGCAGAACGCCTCGAACTACTCGATCCGGCTGCGCGAGGCATCGGTCCCTGCCGAGTAACCCGCGATGACCGTACCGGCACCGCCGCCCCGTTCGCTGCGGGATCTGCGCGACCTTACCCCGGCGCGCGTCGGCCTCGGCCGGGCCGGCGCCGGCCTGCCGACCCGGGCACTGCTGGAATTCACCCTCGATCACGCGCGTGCCCGCGATGCCGTGCATGCCGCCTTCGATGTGCCTGCCCTCGTCTCGGGCCTTGGCGGTCTCGGCCTCGAAGCCGTCGAAGTATCCAGTCGCGCGCGCGACCGCCGGGAATATCTGAAGCGTCCGGATCTGGGACGAAAGCTCGACCCGGCGTCGCAGCAGCTGCTGGCGAGCCGCCAGGCTGGCTCATGCCGGCTGGCCATCGTGATCGGCGACGGCCTGTCGCCGGCGGCGGTCAATGCGCACGCGGCGGCACTGGTCGGCAGCCTGATGCCGCGGCTCGCGGCGGAGCGCATTGATATCGGCTGCGCCGTAATCGCCTCCGGCGCGCGGGTCGCATTGGGCGACGAGATCGGCGCACTTCTCGGCGCGCGCATGGTGGTGGTGCTGATCGGCGAGCGGCCCGGCCTGTCGGCGCCCGACAGCCTCGGCGCCTATCTGACCTTTGCGCCGAGGCCGGATGTCACCGACGCCGAGCGCAATTGCGTGTCCAACATCCACGGCGCGGGGCTTGGTTACGATGAGGCGGCCTTGCGGATTGCCTGGCTGATCCGCGAGGGCCTGGCCCGGAGAGTCACCGGCGTCGCGTTGAAGGACGAGAGCGGTGGTCCGGCACCCCGGCGCATCGAAACCATTTCAGGCGGGCATGACAAATCCGTGATTTGAAGGCCATAATGGCCTGACGCGCGCGGTTTTAGCGCCGGGTGTGCGCTTGCGAGATCAGGGATAGACCTGCTACACCTCTCGCGGCTAATTTATCGCATGATTTCAACGGCTAGCGCCGATCAGACGCGGCCGATTCAGTCTCCTTCGCGCCCGACGAATTTAGGCTGGACAGATTGAGCCGATGTGAGAACTGGACAGGACATGCTGGAGAGAAATACCGCCGAGGCTGATGCGCAGATGCTGAAAAAGCCGCCGGTCAGCATCGCGTTCGGCCTGGAGCGCATGGGCCTGATCGCCATGCGCGCGCCGATCCTGTCCTGCATCATCCTGTTCGCGATGGTGATCGGCGCCGTGTTCGGCATCTATCGCATCAAGATCGACGATTCGCTCAGCCAGTTGTTCCGTTCCGATTCCAGGGAATACCGGCAGTACGAGGAAGTCACCAGGCGCTTCCCCTCCACCGAATTCGACGTGCTGGTCGTGGTCGAGGGCAAGACGCTGCTGCGCCGCGACAACCTGGAAAAGATCCGGGACCTGGTCACGGACCTGCAACTGGTCGAAGGCACGCGCGGACTGATCTCGCTGTTCTCGGCGCGTCAGGCGCCGGCGCCGGGCAAGCTGCCCGCGGCGCTGTTTCCGTCCGACCTGCCTGAGGGCGCCGACTACGACAAGTTCATCGAAACCGTCAAAACCAACGAGATCATCCGCGGCAAGCTTTTGTCCGAAGACGGCACGCTGGCGCTGGTCGTGCTCTCGCTGGAGCCGTCGATCGTCGGCAACAATGGCTTGAAAAAGACCATCGCCGAAATCCGCAAGATCATGGCCACGGATCTCGCCGATACCGGGCTCAGCAAGGAATTGTCGGGCGTTCCGGTGATGCAGCTCGAGATCCGCAACGCGGTCGAGCGCGACGGCCTGATCTACAACATCGCCGGCATCCTGGCGGGATGTCTGATCGCGATCCTGTTCTTCCGCAAGGTGTCGTTCATGATCGTGGCGGCGTTCCCGCCGCTGCTCGCCATTCTGCTGTCGCTCGGCATCCTCGGCTGGGCGGGGTTTCAGCTCAACATGTTCCTCAACGTGATGACGCCGCTGATCATGGTCATCAGTTTCTCCGATTCGATGCAGCTGACATTCGCCGCACGCGACCGTCTGCTGGCCGGCGAGGACCGCTTCTCCGCCTTCCGCAACGCCGTCCTGGTGGTCGGACCGGCCTGCGTGCTGACCCATGCCACCGCCGGAATCTCCTTCCTCGCGCTGCAGTTCTCGGATTCGGATTTGATCCGCACCTTCGGCGAGGCCGGCCTCGCGGCCACCATCATCGCGTTGATCGCGGTGCTGTCGCTGGTCCCTGTGTTCGGCGTGCTGCTGGTCCGCAACGAACAGGTCTTTGCCGCCAAATTCCAGGCGGCCGATGCGGGCGTCAACGCGCTGCGCGCTTTCTGCTACTGGATCGCGGTGCGCATGGTCGGCCGGCCCGGACTGTTCAGCCTGATCGCCGTGGTGTTCGTCGGCGGGCTCGGCGTGATCTACGCCAATCTCGAACCGCGCTACCGGCTGGCCGATCAGGTCCCCGACAAGCAGCAGGCGGTAGCGGCCAGCGGACGGCTCGATGCCAAGCTGACCGGCGCCAATCCGATCGACATCCTGATCGAATTCCCCAAGGGCGCGTCGCTGTATGCGCCCGAGACCCTGCAGGTCATCGCGGACGTTCATTCGATGGTCGAAACCCAGGCCGGCGTAGGCAACGTCTGGTCGCTCGAGACGTTGCGGCGCTGGCTCGCCGAGAAGGCCGGCAGTTCCGATGTCGCGACCTTGAAGGAATATGTCAGCGTGATTCCGGAGCATCTGGTCCGGCGCTTCATCGCGGCCGATCAGGATGCGGTGGTGGTGTCGGGCAGGGTGCCGGATCTCGATTCGAGTGCGATCCTGCCGGTGGTCGACAAGCTCGACGCCGCCCTCAACACGATCCGCAAGAAAAATCCGGGTTTTGAGATTGCCGTCACCGGCCTGTCGGCGATCGCGGCGCGCAACAGCGCCAACATGATCTCGAAGCTCAACCACGGGCTGACCATCGAGTTCGCGCTGGTCGCGATCTTCATCGGATTGGCGTTCCGCTCCTGGGTGGTGATGTTCGCCTGCATCCTGCCCGGCATTTTTCCGGTGGTGCTGTCAGGCGCCGTGCTGGCGGCGCTCGGTGAGGGGCTGCAATTCGCCAGCGTCGTCGCGCTGACGGTGTCGTTCGGCCTCGGCCTCAGTGCCACCATCCACTTCCTCAACCGCCTGCGGCTGGAGACAGCACCCGGCGTCGATGCGGCGCTCGCGGTCGAACGCGCAACCGTGCTGGTCGGTCCGGCGCTGATCCTGACCACGGTGGTGCTGGCCTGTGGCCTGGTCGTGACGGTGTTTTCCGACCTGCCGTCGCTTCGTCTGTTCGGCTGGCTCAGCGCCTTCGCGATGGTCGCGGCGCTGGTCGCGGATCTCTTCATCCTGCGGCCGACGGCGATGTGGCTGATCAATATGTCGCAGCGGATTCGCGGGACCCGATAACGGTTTCGCGCAAAGCTAAAGCCCGGTTCTCCATGAGAACCGGGCTCCATGGCTGTTTCGAGCGAAGCTGGAAGGCGGCCGTCAGCCGCCCTTCGACATCGTGATATTAACGCCCCTGATCTCGCCCTTGGAGCTGATCTGCACCGTCTGCTTGTTGCCGGTGGTCCGTAGCGTCACGGTGGCGGCAAATCCCGCAGCCTCGACGAACACCTCGATCTGGCCGCCGCCTGCAGTGCCCTGCAGATTGCCGAAAATATTTCGGCTTGCTTCGCTCCAGTTGCCCGAAATGCGATCACCCTGGCTGGTGACGTCGGTGTTCAATTCGAATTTGTAGCTGTCGCTGGCGCAACGGAGACTTTGCTTCAGACCCATTCCGGTGCCGTTGACATTATAGCTGGCCCTGCATCGGATGCGCTCGATCGTTCCGTCGGAGAGCGCGACCGTGCCGTTGCCGGACCACGATCCGCTGAATCCGGTAAATGGCCCCGATTGGGCATGGCCTGCCGACACCGACAGCATGAGGGCGGCGCCGATACCGGCAGCCTTGATCGCCTGTCCAAACAAGCCGGAACCAAACAACTTCATCGTGAATTTTCCCATTTAAAGTGACGTTCTGATACCAGAACTGTCGCGCCGCATCGAAGATTTAGTGTCGCCGCAGTGTGTTAGGTTCAAATGACAGGCTTGGCTGCGTCCTGCCGTTGCCCCTCACCGTTGGACCAGCCGCCAGCAAATACACAAGCCTGAGAACGCTGACGGACCGCATTCTTCGGCTCGGCGAAATCAAAAACATGACATATCGCCAAGATTCGCACTAAGCCATCTAGCTATTCGCCGGGCTCTCCTGCAACAGTCCTGGAGCGAAAAAGTTCTGCCTATAAATAAGGCTTCAATATCAAATAGTTACACTTTCCACCTGATTCCATCCCCTCGGGGGCTCCCGACTCGGGCCGCCGCAAATTTGGCCGCATTTACCAGTGCTTCTGACGGCTCGATACCGCGGTTCGCTGCGCCTGCAATCCGTCCTTGGCCCTTGGCTTTTAGGGATCGGAATTTCTGTTGCCAGAATGAAGGAAGATGATGCGTAAATTTCTCTTTGCACTCACACTCTTGTCGGTATCGGTTCCGGCCGCCGCCATCGCCCAGCAGCAGCGCAGCGGCACGGCGGAAGAGCAGGCGGCCTGTTCGCGCGACGTTCAGCGCTTCTGCCGTCCGGTCATCGATCAGGGCGACTTCACCATTCTGGCCTGCCTGCAGCAGAACCGTCCCAAGATCACCAAGGCTTGCGATCAGGTGCTGAAAAGCCACGGCCAATAAGACGGCTCGCGACCGCGCCAATCACCGCCGCAAACGCGGGCGGGGCCTCGTTCGGACGCGGTCTGAATTTGCGAGAAATCGCAGATAGCATTGGTTTTGGCGTCGTATTCCCCTATATGGGGTCCGCGATCGATACGCATGAGCCGGCCTTGCCGGCGCGGGCGTTTTAACCATGCCCAGATGAATGTAGCCAGTTCCTGATGACCCGTGCGAGCGAACTGCGGTCCGGCAAGACTCACCGCGATGAGAACTTTCCGGTGGCGTCCTGGATCATTCACCCGAGACACCGGGCGCTGATCCTTGCGTTCTACAATTTCGTGCGAACCGCCGACGATATCGCCGATCATGCCACGCTCGACGCGCCGGAGAAGCTCAGGCTTCTCGATCTGCTGGAAGCGGAATTGCTCGGCAAGGGCGATACCCAGCCCGAGGCCTTCAATCTGCGCCGCGCGCTCGCGGAACGTTCGATGCCGCCGCGCCACGCGCTCGATGTCCTGGTCGCCTTCCGGATGGACGTGACCAAGCTTCGCTATGAGAACTGGGACGAAGTCATTCACTATTGCCGGTACTCGGCGATGCCGGTCGGGCGCTTCATGCTCGATGTCCACGGCGAGAGTACCTCGACCTGGGCGGCCTCGGACGCGCTCTGCGCCGGCTTGCAAATCAACAACCACCTGCAGGACTGCGGCAAGGATTTTCGCGATCTCAATCGGGTCTATCTGCCACGCGATGCGCTCGCCGCTGCCGGCGCTTCCGTCGAGGAGCTTGGGCAGGCGCGGTCATCGCCGGCGCTGCTGCAATGCCTGCATGCGCTCGCGGTACGCACCGCGGCGCTGCTCGACGAAAGCAGATCGCTCAGCGCCGAAGTCAGGGACATCAGGTTGGGGTGCGAAGTCTCCGTGATCCAGGCTTTTGCCGACAAGATCGTCGGATTGCTGAAAGTGCGCGATCCGCTCAGCGAGAGGGTGCATCTCGGCGCGCTCGAACTGCTGGCCTACAGTCTCGGCGGCATCGCCAGCGAGATGGCCCGTCGCGCGGTGGGACGGCGGCCCGTGTCCAAACCGGCGGCCGGCGCATGACATCGGAGACCGTGGCAGCCAACGCGAGTGACGGGACGTCCGCGTCCGGCAGTTCGTTCTACGCGGCGATGCGCATCCTGCCGCGCGAGCAGCGCGAGGCGATGTTCCAGATCTATGATTTCTGCCGGCAGGTCGACGATATCGCTGACTCCGATGGCCCGCGCGATGCGCGGCTGGCCGCGCTGCAGCAGTGGCGTAACGATATCGACGCGCTGTATCGGGGCCAGCCGCCCGCGCGCCTGCGCGACTACGTGGCGTCGGTTCAGCGATTTGGGCTCGAGCGCGAGGATTTCCTGGCCATCGTCGATGGCATGGAGATGGACGTGCCGCAGGATATCAGGGCGCCGGATCTCGCGACGCTCGATCTGTATTGCGACCGCGTCGCCAGCGCGGTCGGACGGCTGTCGGTGCGGGTGTTCGGCCTCGCCGAGGCCGACGGCATTCAGCTTGCGCATCATCTTGGGCGCGCGCTGCAATTGACCAATATCCTGCGCGACATCGATGAAGATGCCGGCATCGGCCGGCTCTATCTGCCGCTGGAGGGATTGCTGCACGCCGGCATCACCTCGACCGATCCGGCCAAAGTCACGATCGATCCGGCGCTGCCGAAAGTGTGCGTGCCGCTGGTGGCGCGCGCGCGAACGCATTTCGAGAAGGCCGACGAGATCATGCGCCGCAACCCGCGGCGGGTGGTGCGCGCGCCCCGGATCATGTCGAAATATTATCGCGCGATTCTGGAACTGCTCGTTGCCAGGGGGTTCGCCGCGCCGCGTGCGCCGGTTCGTCTCAACAAGATGGCCCGTTTCCTTATCCTCCTGCGTTACGCGTTCATCTGATGCAAAAGATCGTCCATATCATCGGCGCTGGAATTTCGGGTTTGTCGGCCGCCGTGCGGCTGGCCAACGCGAATTACCGGGTGCACCTCCACGAGGCCACGCAGCAGGCCGGCGGCCGCTGTCGCTCCTATTTCGATGCGGCGACCAACCTCACCATCGACAATGGCAACCATCTGCTGCTCTCGGGCAACCGGGCCGCGGTCGAATATGCGAGGTCGATCGGCACCGAGGCGGGGCTGGTCGGGCCGAAGCGCGCGCAATTCCCGTTCGTCGATCTGGCGACCGGGCAGCGCTGGCAGCTCGATCTCGGCGAGAGCCGGCTGCCGCTGTGGATCTTCGACGAGGCGCGCCGTGTCCCCGACACCGGCCTGCGCGATTATTTGGCACTGATGCCGCTGATCTGGGCGGCGCAGAGCAAACTGGTCGGCGACGCGATCCCGTGCGATGGAACGCTCTATCAGCGGCTGGTGCAGCCGCTGCTGCTGGCGGCGCTCAACGTCGACCCGCCGGAGGGCTCCGCGGGGCTTGCCGGCGCGGTGGTGCGGGAAACGCTGCTGGCGGGGGGCCAGGCCTGCCGGCCGCTGATCGCGCGCGACGGCCTCAGCGCGGTGCTGGTCGAGCCCGCGATCAAGCTCCTGCAAGACAAGGGCGCCAGCATCTCGTTCGGACATGAGTTGCGTGAATTCGTGGCCTCGGCGGACCGCCTCGGTGAGCTGAAATTCGGCGACGACAGCGTTGCGATCCAGCCCGGCGACGCCGTGGTGTTGGCGGTTCCGCCACGCCCTGCCGCCGCGATGCTGCCCGGCCTGAAAACCCCGACCAAATACCGCGCCATCGTCAATGCGCATTTCCGCTTCGATCCGCCGAAGGGGCAGCCGGCCCTCCTCGGCGTGGTCGGCGGACTGGTGGAGTGGCTGTTCGCGTTTCCGCAGCGCCTGTCGGTCACCATCAGCAACGCCGACCGCCTGGTGGATATGCCGCGTGAGGAACTGGCGCAGGCGATCTGGCGGGATATCTGCAAGGCCGCGGGCGTCGAGGGCGAATTGCCGCCATGGCAGATCGTGCGCGAGCGCCGCGCCACATTCGAGGCTACCCCGGAGCAGAACGCGCAGCGGCCGGGCCCGGTCACGGCCTACAAAAACCTGTTCCTGGCCGGCGACTGGACTGATACGGGGTTGCCAGCCACCATCGAGGGATCGGTACGGTCGGGCAACCGCGCCGCCGATCTCGTCCTCGCCATGCGCAAGGGTTGATCGAAGCGCTGATCGCAGGCCTGACCGGGAAACGCGATACCTCGCGGTTCAGCGAGACCGGGCAGGGCAATATTGAGGTCGAGCAACATGCATTCAGGCAATAGATCAGTTGGCAATGAAAGCGCTGGCGCCCTCGAGGCGAGCATCGCATCTGCGACGCAGGGCTTGCTCGGCTACCGGCAGCCCGACGGCCATCTGGTGTTCGAACTGGAAGCCGATTGCACCATACCGGCGGAATATGTGCTGCTGCGCCATTACCTCGGCGAGCCCGTCGATTCCGTGCTCGAGGGCAAGATCGCAAATTACCTGCGCCGGGTGCAGGGCGCCCATGGCGGCTGGGCGCTGGTGCATGACGGTGCGTTCGACATGAGCGCCAGCGTGAAGGCCTATTTCGCGCTGAAGATGATCGGCGATTCCCCCGGTGATCCGCACATGGCGCGGGCGCGCGAGGCGATCCGTTCGCGCGGCGGCGCCGTCAACAGCAATGTCTTCACGCGTTTCATGCTGGCGATGTTCGGGGTGCTGACCTGGCGCAGCGTGCCGGTATTGCCGATCGAAATCATGCTGCTGCCGATGTGGTCGCCGTTCCATCTCAACAAGATTTCCTACTGGGCGCGGACCACGATCGTGCCGCTGATGGTGCTGGCGGCGCTGAAGCCGCGCGCCAAGAACGTCAGCGGCGTCGGCGTCGACGAGTTGTTCCTGCAGCCGCCGCATTCGATCGGCATGACCGCCAAGGCGCCGCATCAGAGCCCGGGCTGGTTCTATCTGTTCCGCGGCCTCGACGGCATCCTGCGGACGATCGAGCCGCTGTTTCCGAAGAAGCTGCGCGCCCGCGCGATCGATGCCGCGGTCGCCTTCGTCGAGGAACGGCTGAACGGCGAGGACGGCCTTGGCGCCATCTATCCGCCGATGGCCAACACCGTGATGATGTACGAGGTGCTGGGAAAGGGCCCGGACTATCCGCCGCGTGCCATTACCCGAAGGGGCATCGACAAGCTTCTCGTGATCGGCGAGCACGAGGCCTATTGCCAGCCCTGCGTCTCCCCGGTGTGGGACACCGCGCTGAGCTGTCATGCCCTGATCGAAGCCGGCAGCGAAGCGGCGCTGGCTCCGGCCAAACAGGGACTGGACTGGCTGAAGCCCCGGCAGGTGCTGGACGTCAAGGGCGACTGGGCCGTGAAGCGGCCCGACGTTCGCCCCGGCGGCTGGGCGTTCCAGTACAACAACGACTACTATCCCGACCTCGACGATACCGCTGTCGTGGTGATGGCGATGGACCGCGCCCGGCGCGCCAGCCACGATCCGGAATACGATGTCGCGATCGCCCGCGGCCGCGAATGGATCGAGGGCATGCAAAGCCGCGATGGCGGCTGGGCCGCCTTCGACGTCAACAATCTCGAATACTACCTCAACAACATTCCGTTCTCCGATCATGGCGCGCTGCTCGATCCGCCGACCGAGGACGTCACCGCCCGCTGCGTCTCGATGCTGGCTCAGCTCGGCGAGACCGCGCAAACCAGCAAGGCCGTCGCCGACGGCGTCGACTATCTGCGCCGGACCCAGCTGGCGGAGGGATCGTGGTATGGCCGCTGGGGGCTCAACTACATCTACGGCACATGGTCGGTACTGTGCGCGCTGAACGCCGCCGGCGTCGACCACCAGGACCCTGCGATGCGCAAGGCCGTGAGCTGGCTGCTGTCGATCCAGAACGCGGACGGCGGCTGGGGCGAGGATGCCATCAGCTACCGACTCGATTATAAGGGATTCGAGGGTGCTCCCACCACCGCCTCGCAAACGGCATGGGCCTTGCTTGGTCTGATGGCAGCGGGCGAGGTGGGGCATCCGGCAGTCGCGCGTGGCGTCGAGTACCTAATAGGCACACAGACCGAAAAAGGGCTGTGGGACGAGCAACGCTACACGGCAACAGGCTTTCCTCGGGTGTTTTATCTGCGCTATCATGGTTATCCGAAGTTCTTCCCGCTCTGGGCGTTGGCGCGGTACCGGAATTTGCGGAACACCAACAGCAAGGTGGTAGGGGTCGGAATGTGATTTTGGGGGCGGGGGACGACGCGTCCGCGGGTAATCCACTTGATCCGCGGCCGGTGCTGATTGTGACTGGATTGGTGCAGGAGGCCCGCATAGCTGCCGGGCCCGGCATGACCGTAATCTGCAGCAGTAGCGATCCCAAACAATTGCGGGCGCTGCTGACGGTTTTCGACCCATCGACGATCCGGGGCGTCATCAGCTTCGGGGTCGCGGGCGGACTCGACCCGAGCCTGAGATCAGGCGACGTCGTGGTGGCGACCGAGGTGCTGGCAGGCGATACCCGCTGGCTGGCCGGACTGGCGCTCAATGAAGAACTGATCGCCGGCGTGGCGCTGGGGCGCCGGCGCGTGGTCAGGGGCGGTCTTGCCGGCGTCGAACGGGTGGTTGCCGCCCGGGCCTGCAAAGCCGCGTTGCGCTCGGAGACGGGCGCTGCCGCCGTCGATATGGAAAGCCATATCGCAGCCGCCTACGCGGCCGAGTCCCGATTGCCCTTCGCCGCCCTGCGCGTCATCAGCGATCCCGCCAGCCGGGCCTTGCCGGCGCTGGCGATGGCCGCGATCAAGCCGAACGGCGATATCGACTTGCGCAAGGTGCTGAGCGGCGTGGCGCGCAACCCGCTGACGCTGCGAGCGCTGGTCTCCACCGGAATCGATTTCAATCGCGCGCTGAAGAGCCTGCGCGACACCCGGGGCTTTCTGCTCGGCGGCCAGGGATTCGCCACGGCGGAGCTCTGAACAACCGAAAGCTTGAAAAACGAAAACGGGGCGCGATCGGCATCGCGCCCCGTTTTCTTGTTGTCCGTAGCCGGTTCAGGCGGCGGTTGAAGCCTTCTGCTGCGCCTTGGCGGCAGCCGCCGCAGCTTCATCCTTGCGGATATCCGACAGTCGCTTCTGCACTTCCGCGGAAAAGATGTACTGAGCCGGACGCTGGTTATCGAGACTGATCTCGGGCGCCATCGGACCCGTGGTCCTGACGCCGCGCAGCGCCACCCACATCGCCTTCAACGGACTGGCCAGCGCCGCGTTCGCCGCGGTCGGCTCGTAGCCGCAATGCGCCATGCAGTCGGCGCACTTCTCGTACTTGCCGGTGCCGTAGGTGTCCCAGTCGGTGGTGTCCATCAATTCCTTGAAGGTCTTGGTGTAGCCTTCGCCGAGCAGATAGCAGGGCTTCTGCCAGCCGAAAATGTTGCGCGCCGGCATGCCCCACGGGGTGCACTCATATTCCTGATTGCCGGCAAGGAAATCCAGGAACAGGCCGGAATGCATGAAGTTCCACTTCTTGCCCTTGCCGAGCGCGAACACATCGCGGAACAGCTTCTTGGTCTTGGTGCGGTTGAGGAAGTGCTCCTGGTCGGGCGCGCGCTCATAGGCATAGCCCGGCGACATCGAGACGCCGACCCCGAGCTCGGTGGTGAAATCGAGGAATTTGGCGATGTCCTCGGCGGCATGACCGTCGAAGATGGTGGCATTGACGTTGACCGCGAACCCCTTGGCCTTGGCGGCCTTGATCGCCGAGACCGCGCGATCGAACACGCCCTTCTGCGACACCGCCTTGTCGTGGTGGTCCTTGAGGCCGTCGAGATGCACCGAGAAGAACAGGTAGGGCGACGGCTCGAACAGATCGAGCTTCTTTTCCAAAAGCAGCGCGTTGGTGCACAACGACACGAATTTCTTGCGCGCCACCAGGCCGCGGACGATCTCGCCGATTTCCTTGTGGATCAGCGGCTCGCCGCCGGGGATCGCCACCATCGGCGCGCCGCATTCGTCGGCGGCATCCCAGCATTCCTGCGCCGACATGCGGCGGTTCAGGATTGCGTCGGGATAGTCGATCTTGCCGCAGCCGACGCAGGCGAGGTTGCAGCGAAACAACGGCTCGAGCATCAGCACCAGCGGATAGCGTTTTCGGCCAAGCAGCTTCTGCTTCATCATGTAGCCGCCGATACGCATCTCTTTGAAGAAGGGTATTGCCATTGCCATTACAGGTTTCTTTCTGGACTCGAAGTAGAGAAATTGATCAGCCCGCAGTCAGTTCGGCCGGAAGCCGGAATTCGATATTTTCTTCCCGGCCCGGCAGCACCGAAACCTTGACCGGTCCGATCCGCCGCAGGGCCTCGATCACGTCATCGACCAGAACCTCGGGAGCCGAGGCGCCGGCGGTGATGCCGACGGCCTTGGCGTCTTTCAGCCATTCCGGGTTCAGCTCGCTGCCGTCGGCAATGAGATAACTCGCGACCCCGACCTCGGTGCCGATTTCGCGCAGCCTGTTCGAGTTGGAACTATTGGTGGCCCCCACCACCAGGATGACATCCACGAGCTTGCTGAGGTCCCTTACCGCAGATTGGCGGTTCTGTGTCGCATAGCAGATATCCCGGATGTCCGGGCCTTGAATATCCGTAAATCTGGCCTGAAGGGCGGCAATTATGTCTTTTGTGTCGTCCACGCTGAGCGTGGTCTGGGTAATATAGGCCACCGGGGTGTCCTTCGGCAGCGTCAGGCCGGCCACGTCGTCGACGTTCTGGACCAGGGTGACGGGGCCTGGAACCTGACCCATGGTTCCCTCGACCTCGGGATGGCCGGCATGGCCGATCAGAATCAGCGCCCGGCCTTTCGACATGTAGCGCTTGCCCTGGTTGTGGACCTTGGTGACGAGGGGGCAGGTGGCGTTGAGCACCGGAAGGCCGCGCACCGCGGCCTCCTCCTCGACGCTCCTGGCGACGCCATGGGCGCTGAATACCGTGACCGCCAGAGGAGGTACTTCCGACAGATCCTCGACGAAGATGGCGCCCTTGTTCTTGAGGCTTTCGACCACGTATTTATTGTGGACGATCTCGTGCCGGACATAGACCGGCGGACCGTATTTCTCGAGCGCGCGCTCGACGATCTAGATCGCGCGCACCACGCCCGCGCAAAAGCCACGCGGCTGCGCCAGATAAACTTTCATGGAATGCCCGTTACGCAGTTGCACCAAAATTACTCTCCAGGTCCGGCCAGCCCGGATCTCGGTCCGTCCTTCGGATTTGCAATATCCGCACCACGCCCGGCGGCTCGGGTCCACTCCATCCAAGCCCATGGCAGGACAGGGCTTTGTGGCAAAAAACGCTGGGTTAGAAAAGGCGTGCTGCAACACGATCGCGTAACGGCGTTAAGCCAGAATAGGTATTATAATACAGTAACGCACCCGCCGCCGCGTACGAACTCCCGTTCGCCCCCACTGGTTCGTCACTTTACCGCCTGATCAAGCGGACTATATCGGCCTCGCAGCGCAGTTTCGGCGTATTTTGCGCTATTTGGTCATGCACCCAATCAAAAACCTTCAAAAACAACATTAGATCGGCCTGCGGAACTCCGGTAGACAGCGGGCGTTTCCGGCAAGCGGATAACCTGGAAAGAATAGATGTGCTGACAAGTATTGTCGTTTCGATTGTTAAGGCTTGCACACGCTTTGCCGTCCCAACTGTCCTGATCGCACTCATCCTTGCGATCGCGTCGGGCTTCTACACAGCCCGAAACTTCGCCATCAACACCGACATCAACACCCTGATTTCGCCCGACCTGGATTGGCGCAAGCGCGACAACCAGTTCGGCGCGGCGTTCGATCGGGAACGCACCATCCTGGCCGTCATCGAGGCGCCGACGCCGGAACTCACCACCACCGCAAGTGCTGCGCTGGCGAAAAAGCTCGCCGGCGACGCCAAGAATTTCGAATCGATTCAGCCGCTCGGCTCCGGGGAGTTTTTCGAGAAGAACGGGCTCTTGTTCTTGCCCGCGGAGGAGGTCGGCAAGCTGACCAGCCAGTTCGCCTCCGCAGCGCCCCTGATCGAGATCATGGCCGGCGATCCCAGCATTCGCGGCCTGACCGGCGCTCTGGAAACCGGCCTTGCCGGCGTCAAGCGCGGACAGGTCAAGCTCGATAGTACCGAGCGGCCCTTCAACCTGATTGCCCAGACGGTCGAGACCGCGTTGAGCAAGGGCTCCGCGACATTCTCGTGGCGCGAACTCACGAGCGACAAGCCGCTCACCGATTCCGACAAGCGCGCCTTCATCGAATTCAAGCCGATCCTCGATTTCAATGCGCTGGAGCCCGGCAAGACCGCGACCGACGCGATCCGGCAGGCGGCCACCGAGCTCAATCTCGCGGGCGAATATGGCGCCCGGGTCAGGCTGACCGGCCCGGTTCCGATTGCAAATGAGGAGTTCGCGACGGTTCAGGACGGCGCCATCGTCAACGGCATCGGCACCGTGGTCGTCGTGCTCATCATCCTCTGGATGGCGCTGCATTCGTCGAAGATCATCTTCGCCGTGTTCGTGAATTTGTTCATCGGGCTTGCGATCACCACGGCGGCAGGCCTGATGATGGTGGGTTCGCTGAACCTGCTCTCGATCGCGTTTGCCGTGCTGTTTGTCGGATTGGGCGTGGATTTCGGCATCCAGTTCAGCGTCCGCTACCGCTCCGAGCGGTTCAAGAACGATGACCTGGCGCAGGCGCTGGCGATGGCGGCTGAACGCTCCGCGGTTCCGCTCTCGCTCGCGGCGATGGCGACGGCGGCCGGATTCCTCTGCTTCCTGCCGACCGACTACAAGGGCATCTCCGAACTCGGCAAGATCGCCGGTGCGGGCATGCTGATTGCGTTCCTGACCAGCATCACGGTGCTGCCGGCGCTCCTGAAAATGCTCAACCCGCCCGGTGAAATGGAGCCGGTCGGCTACGCCTTCCTGGCGCCGCTCGACGAGTTCCTGGAAAAGCACCGCGTCATCATCATCGTCGGCACGCTGTTGATCGCGACGGCCGGCCTGCCGCTGCTGTATTTCCTGAAGTTCGACTTCAACCCGATCAACCTGCGCAATTCGCAGGTCGAATCGATCGCGACCTTTCTCGATCTGCGCAAGGATCCGAACACCGGCGCCAACGCCATCAACGTGATGACGAATTCGGAAGCCGAAGCCAAAAAGATCGAAGCCCGGCTGGCGAAGGTTCCGGAAGTGCTTCGCGTGATGTCGCTGGACAGTTTCGTGCCGGAGGATCAGCCGGCCAAGCTGAAGCTGATCGCGCAGGGGGCGAAGGTCCTGCTTCCCGCGCTCAACCCTGACCAGATCGATGCCGCGCCCTCCGACGAAGAGAACGTCGCGTCCCTGAAAGGATCGGCGGAGGCCTTGCGCAGGGCCGCCGGCGACGACAAGGGCCCGGGCGCGGTGGCATCGCGGCGGCTGGCCGACGCGCTGTCGAAACTCGCCGAATCGAACGAGGCGATGCGCGACAAGGTCCAGGCCATTTTCGTCACGCCGCTGAAAGTGACGCTCGATCAGCTCAGGAATTCGCTGCAGGCGCAGCCGGTCAGCCTGAAAACACTGCCGGCCGATCTGGTGGCCGGCTGGAAGACCAAGGATGGTTTGATCCGCGTCGAGGCGCTGCCGCGCGGCGACCCGAACGACAACGAAACCCTGCGCACCTTTGCCAACGCGGTGCTGGCAGCCGAGCCGAACGCCATCGGCGGACCGGTATCGATCCTCAAATCGGGCGAAACCATCGTGCGGGCGTTCATCCACGCCGGCATCGGAGCGCTGGTCGTGATCAGCCTGCTGCTCTGGCTGACGTTGCAGCGCATCACCGACGTGCTGATGACGATGGTGCCGCTTCTGGTGGCGGGAGCAGTGACGCTGGAAGTCTGCGTGCTGATCGGGCTGCCGCTCAACTTCGCCAATATCGTGGCACTTCCGCTGCTGCTCGGCGTCGGCGTCGCGTTCAAGATCTACTACGTCACGGCCTGGCGGTCCGGCCGTACCAATCTGCTGCAGACCAGCCTGACGCGCGCGATCTTCTTCAGTGCGCTGACGACAGCCACGGCTTTCGGAAGCCTGTGGCTCTCGAGCCATCCGGGAACGGCCAGCATGGGCAAGCTGCTGGCGCTCTCGTTCGTCATCACGCTGGCCGCGGTGCTGCTGTTCCAGCCGGCGTTAATGGGCAAACCGCGCGATGTCGGGGAGTAGGCAGATATCGCCGATGTCGGGCGGCTGGCCGGCCGCCTGCTTCTGACCGGATTTGGCAGCCGGGCTGGCGGCGCCGGTGGTCTTCGGCGCAGCAGGCGCGGTTGCCTGCTGCGCGCCCTTCGGCAAGGCCCCCGTGTTCTTCGGCGAGGCCCCTGTGCCCTTCGGCGCGCCCTTGGCCATGCTGTTGGTGGGGCTCGAGGGGATCGGGCCGGAGACGCGCGTCCAGGTCTCGCCGCCGCAGAGGAAGCCCAGCACGCAGCCTTGAATCTCCATCTGATCGGAGCCGATCGGCTTGATGGTTGTGCTGTACATCTGGCCGTCCTTGGCGTTGTAGACCTGGCCTTCCCATTGATCGACGGCAGGCTTTTTCTTCATGTCGATCAGGATCGGCATTGCCAGGGTGGGCCTGTTCTGTTTCGAGACATCGGGATTGTTCTTGTCGCGGCCGCCCGGCGTCTTCTCCCAGGACACCGCGCCCCACATGCTGCCATTGCATTCGGCAACCCGGATGTTGGCGACACCGTCTGCCACCCGCCAGTCGCCGGTTGGATCCGCGGCCAGGGCCGATGCAAGGCCGGTCGCCAGGAAAATGGCTGAAAATGCAACGGTGCGCATGATATTTCCTTGGCGGTGCAACATGGTTCCAACCTGTGACTAATGGATGATTCGAGCGGGGTAAAACGCCGCAATGGGCGTTTTCAGTTGACGAAATACCTGGCAACCGACGTATGTAGCCAATGCTATATCCGAATCTAGACGTTTCCGAGATGTTTGTGGACCGCCAGGCGCAGCGCAGTTCCATGCACACGCGCCATCTGAACGAGCAACTCGTACGGGTTCTCAAGACCATCGGGTATGACGTCGGTTTTCAGAAGGGGCAAGGCCAGTACCTGTTCGATCGCGACGGCGCGCGCTATCTCGATCTACTGAGCGGATTTGGCGTTTTTGCGATTGGCCGCAACCACCCGGTGCTGCGCCAGGCCTTGAAGAGCGTCCTCGACGCCGATCTGCCGAATCTCGTGCAACTCGACGTCTCCACGCTGGCCGGCGTGCTGGCCGAACGCCTGCTGAAGCATGTGCCGTATCTGGACAAGGTGTTTTTTGCCAATTCCGGCGCCGAGTGTGTCGAGGCCGCGATCAAGTTCGCGCGCGGCGCCACCGGCCGGCCCGGCATCGTGTACTGCACCCATGCCTTCCACGGTCTGTCCTATGGCGCATTGTCGCTCACCGACGATCCCAACTTCCGCGCCGGGTTCGAGCCGCTGTTGCCCGGCTGCACCTCGATTCCCTTCGACGATCTCGCCGCCCTCGAGCACGCGCTGTCGTCCCGCCAGGTTGCGGCCTTCATCGTCGAGCCGATCCAGGGCAAGGGCGTCAACATCCCCGGCGATGACTTCCTGCCGGGCGCCGCCGCCCTGTGCCGCAAATACGGCACGCTGTTCATCGCCGACGAAATCCAGACCGGCATCGGCCGCACCGGAAAATTCCTCGCCGTCGAGCACTGGAATGTCGAGCCCGACATGGTGCTGCTGGCGAAGGCGCTGTCGGGCGGTCACGTTCCGGTCGGCGCGCTGCTGACGCGCAAGAGCATCTTCGACAAGATCTTCAATCAGATGGATCGTGCCGTGGTGCACGGCTCGACCTTTGCGAAGAACGATCTGGCGATGGCGGCCGGCATCGCGACGCTCGAAGTGATGGAGCACGAAAAACTGGTCGAGCAGGCGGCGCGGCGTGGCGCCGAACTCAAGCTGGCGCTGACCCGGATGATACCGGGCTACGAATTGCTGAAGGAAGTCCGCGGCAAGGGACTGATGATCGGCGTCGAGTTCGGCCCGCCGAAATCCCTCAAGCTGAAGGCGTCGTGGAATCTGCTGGAGAGCGCCAACAAGGGACTGTTCTGCCAGCTCATCACCGTGCCGCTGTTCAAGGAACACAAGATCCTCACCCAGGTCTCCGGCCATGGCAGCCACACCATCAAGCTGCTGCCGCCGCTGACCATCACGGAAGAAGACGGCAAGTGGATCGAGACCGCATTCGATTCCGTCATCGCGGCCAGCCACAAGGTCCCCGGCGCGATCTGGTCGCTCGGCAAGACGCTGGTCGATAACGCGGTGCGGAAATCGGCGTAACGCAGATCCGTGCCTAATCCTCGGTGTATCGCCGCTGCGTTCGATTTGCGATCGGATGAGCAGTGTACTTGGTTACTGCGGTAGCGTTTTCTTACGTAATCGTTTAGAAGTTGCGGCGGGTGGGAGCATGTGTTGCCGCGTTTAATCAGACATTGTGGTGAGGACTTCGATATTGGTCATCTGGATCAACACACGGAGACCTGTAATTGGACCGGCGGAGCGGGTGCTTTTTCGTGCGCGGTGAAGATAAGATATAGCAGTCATTGTTGGTCGGTTGAACACGACGGATCGCAAGCTCAGGGCTCTCATGTTTTTCGAGATCGAGCCCAAAATCGGGTTTTCTGTCCTGTTAGGTTTTCGCATTCGCTGGAGTTGCCAACGATCTTTCGCGAACTTTGCGGAAAACCAACGGCTCGAGTTTCGCAGACTCCCGAATCGAATTGGACAATGTATCGGTTAGAGATGGCATCGCCTTTACTTCTTGGAGAGAAGTATTGGATGTTTTTTCACGTTAAGCGGACGGAAGGCGACGCGGGCGCGCCGACTGAGTTGAGCTTGTTTGTTGAAAGTGCTTATCCACGTGATCGCAGACCCATCTTCGTACGGGGCTGCCCCTTCGGTAAGGTAGTGGAGGAAGCATAAAATTAGGGCGGCCGAAGCCGCCCAGATTTTAGAGTATTCTCGACAAACCAAGCCAGAAGGCCCACAGCCATAAGCAAGTGACCAAGATAGCTCTTGGCGGAACGAGGCCGTCGGCGGAAACCGCCTGAGTCGATCTGTCCTCGTTGTGTTTAAAATAGCGATCATTGACTGGTTGTCAATGACAACTTGAGGGCTCCCAAGATGGGGCCCGCTCGAAATAACACAATGCTTTCAATAAGGTTTCAGTTCCTCAAAAACTTCTCTTGCAATTTTGTTCCTTTTTTGTTCTATTTGCAATGACTTGGCCATGTGTCTGTATCCCGAGCCAAATCGACAAGTAAGGCGTGTTTCTACTAACGCTTTGAAGATGGAATACTTATTCAAGAGAACCGCGCGGGCCTTACTGGCCGATCCTGTATATCGTTTTATAGGAGAGAACCGTGGATACGATCACCGTCTATAAGGTCAGATTGTATGATGTTCTGAACGACGAACCTTTCACATCCCGGCGAATGGCAACGGCTGAAGGTGCTACCATGATGGGAGGTCGGATCATCGACGGGACAGAAGTCGAGATAGATCGATCGAAACTAGAACCGGGTACGGAATGGACGGTTCGCGATTTTGATCCTTATGCGACTGTTGGCTTCCAACGCCAAGTTTCCCGATAGTTGCACCCATTGCCAAAAAACAAGAAGAAATCTAGCAGATGTTGAATCTGCAGCGCCTCGATCCCGGCGGCGCAGCGTTCGATGTCGACGAACAAGTTGATTGCGTCTCAAACACAGCCACACCATCAAGCTGTTACCCGCCGCTGACCATCACGGAAGAAGACGGCAAGTAAATCGAGACCGCATTCGATTCCGTCATCGCGGCCAGCCACAAGGTCCCCGGCGCGATCTGGTCGCTCGGCAAGACGCTGGTCGATAACGCGGTGCGGAAATCGGCGTAGGCATGCCGCACCAGGCGCAGTAGCCTGGCATTGCCTCTTTGAGGCCGCAAATCCGGAAAATGATCGATGGATGAGACGGACGGGTCTCGTCGAAGGGGGGACGCATGAGCAGCATCACTGGGGGATGTCACTGTGGCGCCATCCGCTATCAGGTGGATGGCGAACTGATCGTTCACGCGCTGTGCCACTGCGCGGATTGCAGGCGTCACGCCGGCGCGCCGATGGTCGGCTGGACGATGTACGCCGAGGATGCGGTCAAGGTTACGAAAGGGCAGCCGAAGATCTACGCATCCTCGGAACATGGCCGGCGGCAGTTTTGCGCCGACTGCGGCACCGGGCTCTTCTACATCAACGCGAATATGCTGCCGGGGATCATCGATATTCAGAGCGGGACCTATGACGATCCCGATGCCATTCCGGCCGCGGTGCATATCCAGGTCGCCGAGCGGCTTCGCTGGATGGAGGGCGCGCACGAACTGCCCACCTTCGACCGCTATCCGCCGCAGGCATAGCGACGCAATAAAGCCCCTTGATCAAAAGCCGGATCGCGCGCGGAGCGCTGTCCTCGCATTCACGGTGTCGTGCATGGATGCTACGCGATTTCTCAAATCGCGGTGATGGCTATCTGCTTTCGCGTTGCCGCCCCCAGATAGATGAGGTTCTCTGATTCAAAGGAATCCCATCATGATGAAGATCATCCCGACCATTTTGGCCGCCGCTCTCACGACGACGATTGCAACGCCGGTGTTTGCGCAGGCTGCGATACAGGAACCCGGTGCTGCCGCATTCTATCACCCTGACGCCGATGTGCTTGCCGGCAGGCGGTCGTATCGCCCGCTCGACTCGGCGAGCGCGTATTACAACGGGCCGGTGCCTGTGCAGTCTCACCGCGCCGCTGTACCGCGGCATCATCGCGCGGCGCGATGAACCGTAGCTCGTTGCGCGGCGGCGGGTGAGTTGTCGCTCATCCGCCGCCGCCACTGTCCCGGCCAGCCTCGGCAATCAGCCTGTAGGAATGCAGCCGTGCCTTATGATCGAATACGTCGGAAACCACCATCAACTCGTCGGCGCCGGTCTCATCGACCAGTGCCTCGATGCCGGCCCGGACGGAATCGGGCGTGCCGATAATGGTGCGGGCGAGCATCTGCATGGCCTGGGCTTTTTCCATCGGCGACCAGTAGCTTTCGATATCGTCGATCGGCGGACGGCTGAGACCGCGCGCGCCACGGAAGATATTCGCAAACGACATCTGTTGCGTCGTCGCGAGCCGCCGCGCCTCGCGTTCGGTGTCGGCCGCGATGATGTTGACGCCCACCATGGCGTGGGGCCGCGCGAGCTGGGCTGAGGGCTTGAAGCGTTCGCGGTAGATGTCGAGCGCGGGAATGAGCTGGTCAGGGGCGAAATGCGAAGCGAAGGCGTAGGGCAGGCCGAGCGCCGCGGCGAGTTGCGCGCCATAGGTGCTCGATCCCAGGATCCAAAGCGGGACGTCGGTACCCGCCGCCGGTACGGCTTGCACCCGCTGGCCGGGCACCACGGGGGCGAAATAGGCCTGCAGCTCGAGCACGTCCTGCGGAAAATTGTCTGAGCCCCCGAGGGTACGGCGCAGCGCCTGGACCGTCACCTGGTCGGTGCCGGGCGCCCGGCCGAGGCCGAGATCGATGCGGCCGGGGAATAGCCGCGCCAGCGTTCCGAACTGCTCGGCGATGATGATCGGCGCATGGTTGGGCAGCATGATGCCGCCGGCGCCGACACGGATGTGCTTCGTGCCGGCGGCGATGTGGGCGATGACCAGCGATGTCGCGGCGCTGGCGATGCCGGGCATGTTGTGATGCTCGGCCACCCAGAACCGGCGATAGCCCCAGCCCTCGGCATGCGCGGCGAGATCGCGGGCGTTATCGAGCGCGCCGCGCGCGTCGGTCGCTTCCGTAACACGGACGAGGTCGAGAATGGACAGTGCTGTCATGGGGAACTTTCACGTGAAGATTTCTATGTAGGTGCACTCAGTCCTCAAGGCCAGATCAGGATGCCGCTGCGCCGGTGCGGTGGACGCGATTACATCATTTTGTGCTGCACTTATGCTTCTCCCCGGCATAGAATTGGCCGCAGCCGACAGGATCGCCACATGCCGACCGCGGGCCTCGCCCCACTGGACGAAACCATCACGATCGCGGAGCTCACGCGCGATCCCTATCCGATCTACCGGCGCCTGCGGCGCGAAGCGCCGGTGTTGCGGGTCAAATCCGTCGGCCGCACCTTCCTCACCAGGGCCGCCGATACCAGGCTCGTGAAGGACAACGCGGCCTTGTTCAGCTCGAACGATCCGAACACGCCGATGGAGCGCGCCTTTCTCGCCCGCACGCTGATGCGCAAGGACCACGACGAGCACCGGACCGAGCGCATGGCGATGATGCCTGCCCTGATGCCGAAGACGATCGAGGCGGTCTGGGCGCCGCTGTATGCGAAACTGGCCGCTGATTATCTCGACCGGTTGCCGCGCGGCGAGATCGTCGACCTGTTTCCCGCGCTCGCCGGGCCGCTGGCCGCGCGGCTTCTGGCCCATGCGATGGGCATTCCGGATGCCAGCGACGACGACATGCAGCGATGGTCGCAGACGCTGATCGACGGCGCCGGCAATTTCGGCTGGACGCCGGGACCTTTCGAAGCGACTGACATCGCCAATGCGGAGATGGACACCTGTATCCGCGCCAACGCCGAACGCGTCCGGGCCGAGCCGGATTCCTCGGCGCTGTCCTTCATGGTGAACGCGAAGAACCCGATTCCGGAAAGCCAGATCATCGCCAATGTAAAGATCGCGATCGGCGGCGGCATCAACGAGCCGCGCGACGCCCTGCTGACGATCCTTTATGGCCTGTTGACCCATCCCGACCAGCTGGGTGCCGTGCGCGCCGCCGGCAAATGGCGCTCCGCCTTCGAGGAAGGGGTGCGGTGGGTGGCGCCGATCCAGGTCAGTTCACGGCTGGTGATGGAGGACACCGAGATTCGCGGGTACTTCATCCCGAAAGGCGATACCGTGATGACGATCCAGGCGTCGGCCAACCGCGACGAGGACGTCTTCGACGATGGCGAGAACTTCAACGCGCTGCGCGAACCCAATCCGCATCAGGCCTTCGGCAACGGCCCGCATCATTGTGCGGGTGCGCATCTGTCGCGGCGAACCGTTGGCGCCATCCTGCTTCCCATGCTGTTCGAGCGCTTCCCCAACATGACCTTGCCTGATCCCGCTGGCATGCGCTGGCACGGTTTCGGTTTCCGCGGTCCGCTCAATTTGCCGGTTCGGCTGCAGTAGGTCGGTAGGGTGAGGGGCAGCTCTCCCACTTGCGTCGTCCCTGCGAACGCAGGGACCCATAACCCCGGTCATCTGATGCGATGACGCATGGTGCAACAAGCCCGTTAACACCATCCACAACATCTACGTCACAGCGTATGGGTCCCTGCGTTCGCAGGGACGACGGCTCTTATGCAAGGATGCAACCGCATTACGGCTCGAACGACGCCAGCGCCTCAAGCACCTTTCCCGGCGCCTCCTGCGCCACGCAGTGGCCGACGCCCTCGAACGTCCACCGGCTCGCCTCCGGAATCAGGGCGACGGCTCTTGCAGACATTTCCTTGTAGATCGGCCATGATTTTTCGGCGGTCGCGACGCGCACCGGACACTCGATTTGGGATAACCAGGCAAAGGGATTGCCGCGTTCGTCGCCGGCATAGACCTGTTCCATCGCCTCGAAGATCGGCCCCAGCATCGCGGCTTCGATCTCCGGCCGACACAGCAGGCCCACCCGGTCGTCCGGCAGGGTCTCAAAACCATGCCGCACATAGGCCCACAGGGCGCCCTCGGTCCAATCGGCGAACGCCGGCGCCGCGCGAAAACGCTGGAATGCCGCGGCGGCGCTGTCGAACTCGCGCTGGCGGCGCAGCACGCCCTGCGCAAAGGCCTTGCCGTTGGCCCGCACGGCGGCAGCGTCGGTCCTGACCACGCGCGGGTCCATGATGGTCGGCTCCATCACGAACAACCGCTGGAAGCGCCGGGGCTTGAGTTTTGCAGCGAGCAGGAGGTCGGTGGCGCCGGCGCTGTGGCCGACGCCGAAAATGCCGGTGAGGTCGAGCGCCTCGGCCACGGCGCAGATGTCGGAGGCGAAATCCAGGAAGTGATAGTGCTCCGCCGCCGGCTTGTGGCTGGCGCCGTGGCCGCGGCGGTCGATGCCGTAGACGCTATATTTCGACGTCAGTTCGCGCGCGACCTCGTCCCAGACCTCGGCGACGAAGCCGGTGCCGTGCACCAGCAGCGCAGGCGGTTTGCCGGAATCAGCATCGCCCCATCGCGTCAGCGCCATGCGCCCGCCTGAATGCTCGACCCACAGGCGATGCCGGTTCTTCATTTTGCCGCGCGCGAATCTTCTGAAATCATTGTCGCCCCCTTTTCGGCAATCATCGCCGTCGGGGTATTGGTATTGCCTGACGTGATGGTCGGCATCACGGAAGCGTCGACCACGCGCAGTCCGGCGAGGCCATGAAACCGCAGCCGTTCGTCGACCACGGCAAGCGGATCGCTTGATGTGCCCATCTTCGCGGTGCCGACGGGATGAAAAATCGTGGTGCCGATATCGCCGGCGGCCTTTGCCAGCGACGCGTCGTCGTCGCCGACCGACGGCCCCGGCAGATATTCCTGCGGATGATAGCGCGCCAGCGCCGGCTGCTGCATCAGCCGCCGTGTGGCGCGGATGGCGTCGGCGGCGACCTGGCGGTCATCATCGGTCGAAAGGTAATTCGGCGCGATTGACGGCGCCTCGTCGGCCCTGGCCGAGCGAATCCGCACGGTGCCGCGCGAGGTCGGCTGCAGATTGCAGGCGCTCACGGTGATCGCGGGGAAGCGGTGCAGGGGGTCGCCGAACTTGTCGAGCGACAGCGGCTGCACGTGGAACTGGATGTTGGCGCGTTCGCGGGTAGCGTCGGAGCGCGTAAAAATGCCGAGCTGCGACGGCGCCATGGTCAGGGGACCGCGGCGGCGGAACGCATAATCGAGCCCCATCAGGCCGCGCCGCATCAGCGACCAATAGGTTTCGTTGAGGGTGCGGACGCCCTCGACCTTGAAGATCGCGCGCTGCTGCAGATGGTCCTGCAGGTTGCGCCCGACGCCCTGGCGGTCGAGCACGCATCCGATCCCGAGCGGCGCCAGCCAGTCCGCAGGCCCGATGCCGGAGCGGTGCAGCACCTGGGTCGATCCGATCGAGCCGGCGCACAGGATCACTTCGCCCCTGGCGCGGGCCTCGACCACTTCGCCGCCTTGCATGAAGCGCACGCCGACGGCGCGGCCCTGCTCGACGATCAGGCGGTCGACCAGCACGTTTTTTTCGAGACGCAGATTGGCGCGGTTCAACACCGGCTTGAGAAAGCCGCGCGCGGAAGACCAGCGGCGCCCGCGCTTCTGGTTGACGTGGAAATAGCCAACGCCCTCATTGTCGCCGGTGTTGAAATCCGGAATCTTCCGGATGCCCATTTCCGCCGCGGCGTCGCCGACCGCATCCAGGATGGCCCAGGACAATCGCGGCGCCTCGATCCGCCAGCCGCCGCCGGCGCCATGATGCTCGCTGTCCCCGAGGAAATGATCCTCCAGCCGCCGGAACGCCGACAGCACGTCGTCATAGCCCCAGCCAGTGAGGCCGAGCTGGCGCCAGTGATCGTAGTCGGCGGCCTGTCCGCGCATCGAGATCATGGCGTTGATGGCGGACGAGCCGCCGATCACCTTGCCGCGCGGATAGGCCAGCGCGCGGCCGTTGAGACCTGCCTCCGGTTCGGTCCGGAACATCCAGTCCGAACGGGGATTGCCGATCGCGAAGAGATAGCCGACCGGGATGTGAAACCAGATCCAGTTGTCGTTGCCGCCGGCCTCCAGGATCAACACGCGCTTGTCCGGATCGGCCGACAGCCGGTTGGCGACGATGCAGCCGGCGGTGCCCGCGCCGACCACGATGTAGTCGAAATCACCTTCAATCCGCTTCATAAGCCACCACCGCGTCGCCCGCCATGGGCCCAAAGGCCATAGCGTCGCGGGCCCCGGCTGTACAGGCCGGAGGGCTGTTGGGCGGATAGCGGGTGCGTGCTAGACAGGGTCAAATCGCTCAAACCGCACCGGAATTCCCCATGCCCATCGTCAACCGCGTCGCCGATCTGCAACCCGATATTCAGGCTTGGCGCCGCGATATCCACGAAAACCCCGAATTGCTGTACGACGTGCACCGCACTGCGGCATTCGTGGCGGACCGTTTGCGGGAGTTCGGCTGCGACGAAGTGGCAACCGGCCTCGGCCGCACCGGCGTGGTCGGCGTCATCAGGGGCCGCAAGCCCGCCGGCAATGCCGAGGTCAAGGTGATCGGGCTGCGCGCCGACATGGATGCGCTGCCGATCGAGGAAGAGACCAATCTGCCCTATGCCTCGAAGACGCCGGGCAAGATGCATGCCTGCGGCCATGACGGGCATACCGCGATGCTGCTGGGCGCCGCCCGCTATCTCGCCGAGACCCGGAATTTCGCCGGCGATGCGGTGGTGATCTTCCAGCCGGCGGAGGAGGGTGGCGCGGGCGCCGCCGCGATGATCAAGGACGGGTTGATGGACCGCTTCGCCATCGATCAGGTCTACGGCATGCATAATGGTCCCGGCATCCCGATTGGTTCGTTTGCGATCCGGCCGGGTCCGATCATGGCGGCGACCGATGCGATCGATATCAGGATCGAGGGGCTCGGCGGCCACGCCGCGCGGCCGCACATGTGCATCGATTCGGTTCTGGTCGGCGCGCAGCTGATTGCCGCGCTGCAGTCGATCGTCTCGCGCACCGTCGATCCGCTGGAATCCGCTGTCATTTCGATGTGCGAGTTCCACGCCGGCAACGCGCGCAACGTGATCCCGCAAACCGCGGAACTCAGGGGCACCGTTCGCACCCTGACCGACGAGGTCAGGAAACTGGTCGAGAAGCGGGTGCGCGAGGTCGTCGCCGGGGTGGCGCAGATGACTGGCGCCAAAATCGATCTGGTGTACGAGCGCGGCTATCCCGTGGTGGTCAACCATGCCTCGCAGACCGATTTCGCCACCCAGGTGGCGAAGGAAGTTGCCGGCGACGCCAATGTTCACGATATGCCGCCGCTGATGGGCGCGGAGGATTTCGCCTATATGCTGGAGGCGCGTCCCGGCGCGTTTATCTTCTGCGGCAACGGCGACAGCGCCGGGCTGCACCACCCCGCCTACAATTTCAACGACGAGGCGATCGTGTTCGGCACCTCGTACTGGATCAAGCTGGTGGAGAACACGCTGGCGGCGTGAGACGCCGCAAGACCGGCACGCTGCGCGGCGTCCGGGGCTAGGATTCGCTACGCAACGCGCCGGACTTGAGCAACGGCACAATAATCTATCAATTAAAGGTTGTGTCAGGAAATGTCAAACCCTTGCGGCGAATATCTGCGTGAATGGTTGTCGACCAAACGCGCATAACCTTCCTGCCTCCACAAGGATGAAGCGTGAGTGAGGAGCGCCGGGCTGCGAGCCATTTCGGGTTCCGTCGATCCCATTGGGATTGCTCATTAAAATCACTCCCTCCGATGCCGATTGACTCTCTCGGTCCTATTAGCTTTATATTAGAACATATCATGAACAAATGGGCTGGCCGCGGGTTCAACAGAGACCTGTGACGGCCCAGCACCCCGAGGGAGCGGCGCATGACCGGCGCGCGCACGAACACGCTTGCGAGTTTGCGCGGCAGCATCGAGCGCATCGAGGCGCAGGCTGACGCGTCGGCGCCTGCGCGCGTGGCGCTCGGGCATGCGGAAGCCGATGCGACGCTGCAGGGCGGCCTCGCGCCGGCCGCCGTGCACGAGGTGTTTGCCGAGGGACGGCAGAGCGCCGCGGCGACCGGGTTCATCGCAGGGCTTGCGGGACTCGTAAGCCTCGCGGGGCGTGTAACCGCACGGCGGCCGCTGGTGTGGATCCGGCAGGATTTTGCCGAGATCGAATCCGGCGCGCTGTCGATGGCCGGGCTCGCCGAACTCGGCCTCGATCCGCGCTGCGTGGTGACCGTGTGCGCCGCCGATGTCGACGCCGCGTTGCGGACCGCCGCCGACGCGCTGGTCTGCGATGCGCTGGGCGCGGTGGTGCTGGAAGTCTGGGGCGAAGCCCGGCAGTTCGATCTCGTCGCCAGCCGCAAGCTGACGCTGGCGGCGCAGGCCTCCGGCGTCACCGGACTGTTGCTGCGGGTGGCGGCGCAGCCGCAGCCCTCGACGGCGGAGACCCGATGGATCGTGCGCGCGGCGCATTCGCCGCCCGCCTCGGTCGGCAGCGCGTGGGGCGCGCCGGTGTTCGACGCGCAACTCGTTCGCAACCGTCATGGCCCGGTCGGCCGGTGGATCATGGAATGGAAATGTGATGAGTGCCTTTTCGCGAAACCGTCGGCGTATCCTCAGCCTGTGGCTGCCGCGCCTGCCCATCGACCGCATCAAGCGTCAATTACCGGTCAACAACGCAGAGCTGGATAAAAAGAGCGAAGCCTCTTGCAACACAGACGGTCGGCCCCCTCTCCCGCTTGCGGGGGAGGGCCGGGGTGGGGGTGCCGCCGCGAGTCAGACTGTTCGTGCGGAGAGAGTTTCCCCCACCCGTATCGCATCTATCGATGCGATACGACCTCAGAGCGAGCTTAGCTCGTCTCGACCCCCGCAAGCGGGAGAGGTGAAGAAAGAAGAACCCAGCATCGTCGTCGCCAAACAGAACAATGCGTTGCAGATTTTCGCGCTCGATGACGCCGCAGCACATCTCGGCCTGTCGATCGGCCTGCCGCTCGCCAACGCCCGTGCCATCTGTCCGCAACTGAAAGTGTTCGATGCCGACGAAGCGGCCGACGCCAAAGCGCTGAATGATATCGCCTGTTGGTGCGACCGTTTTACGCCGCTGGTGGCGCTGGATCCCCCGCACGGCCTGTTTCTCGACATCACCGGCTGCGCCCATCTGTTCGGCGGCGAGGCCGCGCTGATGCAGATGATATGCGGATCGCTGAGCCGGCAGGGTTTTGCCGTCAGCGCCGCGATTGCCGGCACATCGGTCTGCGCGCGCACCATGACGCGTCATGTCTCCGGCCACATCGTGCCCGATGGCGGGGAGGCCGAGGCGGTCAAATCGCTGCCGGTATTCGCGCTCGGCGCCGATGAGGCCATCACCCGCGGCCTGCGCCGCGCGGGCTTGAAAACCATCGGTGACGTGGCCTCGCGCGCGCGCCACGAAATCACGGCGCGGTTCGGCGATGGTTTTACCAGCCTGCTGGAGCAGGCGCTGGGGCAGGGCGACGCGCCGATCAGCCCCTTGAAACCGCTGCCGGATTTCATCGTGGAAAAACGGTTTGCCGAACCGGTCGCCACCGAAGTCGTGATCTCGGCGACCTTGTCCCGGCTGGCGGCGATGCTGGTGGCGGCGATGGACCGCCAGGGCAAGGGTGCGCGGCGGCTGCAGGCCCAGTTCTTCCGCACCGACGGCGCGGTGCGCGCGATTGCGGTCGATACCGGGCAACCCGTGACCAGGCCCGAGGTGATCGACCGGCTGTTTCGCGAGCGGCTCGATGCCTTGAGCGATCCGCTCGACCCCGGTTTCGGCTTCGATCTCATTCGCCTGTCCGCCAGCCGCGTCGAGATCGTGGTGCAGCAGCAGCGCGATCTCGATGCCAATGTGCACGACAATGACGAGCTGGCCGCCCTGATCGACCGCATCGCCGCGCGGATCGGCTGCAAGCGCGTGGTCGTGCACCTGCCGCAGGACACCCATATTCCGGAACGCGCGGTCATGACGGCCCCGGCGCAGCATCGTCTGGCGGCGGCTCAAGCGGCGGACTGGCCGGAGCGGGAAGAGAGCGAACCGCCATTGCGGCCGTTGCGGCTGTTCGCGCGGCCGGAACCGATCAAGGTGATCGCGGAAGTGCCGGATGGACCGCCGGCCTGGTTCCAGTGGCGGCGGGCGTCCCACACGGTGGTGCGCGTCGAGGGTCCGGAGCGCGTCGCGATGGAATGGTGGCGATCGCGGGAAGAAATGCTGACGCGCGATTATTTCCGCGTCGAGGACGAGACCGGCCTGCGGTTCTGGCTCTACCGCGACGGTTTGTATGACCGCGAGATCGCGCAGCGCGAGGGTGAGATCGTGCAACCGAACTGGTTCGTGCACGGGCTGTTCGCATGAAGGGCCCTGACGGCATGGCTTACGCCGAGATCGGAATCACCACGAATTTCTCGTTCCTGCGCGGCGGATCGCATCCGCAGGAATATGTGCGGGAGGCCAGCGACCTCGGTCTTGCCGCCATCGGCATTGCCGATCGCAACACCCTGGCCGGCGTGGTGCGGGCCTACAAGGAGCTGGAAAACCCTGAAGTCACCTGCAAACCAGAATTGCTGATCGGTTCGCGCCTCGTCTTCATCGACGGCACCCCTGATATCCTGGTCTATCCGCGCGACCGCGCCGCCTACGGCCGGCTCTGCCAGCTGCTGACCCGCGGCAAGCGCGGCGACGATGCCGACAAGACCGAAAAGGGCGAATGCCGCCTTGGTTTCGACGATCTGCTCGAATTCGCCGAAGGCCAACTATTGGTTTTGACGTTGCCGCATCGCTTCGAGCCGGAAACAACCCTCAAAATTCTCGACCAGCTGCGGCGCAGCGGCGCCGATGGCGTGTGGCTGGCGGCCAGCCTGCTGTATCGCGGTGACGACAAGCGCCGGCTGGCGCGGCTGCAGCGGATCGCGGCCACCGCCCGCGTGCCGCTGCTGGCGACCAACGAGGTGCTGTATCACCATCCCGCCCGCCGCCCGCTGCAGGATGTGCTCTCCTGCATTCGCGAGAAGGCCACCATCGACACGATCGGCAAGCGGCTTGAAGCCAATGCGGAGCGCTATCTCAAGCCGGCCCACGAAATGGCGCGACTGTTCCGCGACGTGCCGGAGGCGCTCGCGGAAACCATGCGGTTTGCGAACCGCATCGGTTTTTCACTCGACCAGCTCAAATACCAGTATCCCGACGAGCCGGTGCCGCCGGGCAAGACCGCGCAGCAGCACCTGGAAGACCTGACATGGGCCGGCGTCAGGCAATATTTCGCCGGCGAGATCGACGACACGCTCCGCGCCACCTTGCGCAAGGAGCTCGACCTCATCGCCGAGCTGAACTACGCGCATTATTTTCTCACCGTGCACGACATCGTCCGCTATGCGCGCAGCGTAAACATCCTCTGCCAGGGCCGGGGATCGGCGGCAAACTCCGCGGTCTGCTACGTGCTCGGCGTCACCTCGGTCGACCCGACCAAGGTCGATCTGCTGTTCGAGCGGTTCATTTCCAAGGAACGGCTGGAGCCGCCCGACATCGACGTCGACTTCGAACATTCGCGGCGTGAGGAGGTGATGCAGTATGTCTATCGCCGCTATGGCCGCCACCGCGCCGCGATCATTGCCACCGTCATTCACTATCGTCCGCGCAGCGCGATCCGCGACGTCGGCAAGGCGCTGGGGCTGACGGAAGACGTCACCGCCGCACTCGCCGATACCGTGTGGGGCAGCTGGGGCAAGGGCCTCGACGACATGCAGGTGCGGCAGGCGGGGCTCGATCCGCAAAATCCAATGGTTGGCCTCGCGGTCGAGCTTGCCGGCGAGCTGATCGAATTTCCGCGGCATCTGTCGCAGCATGTCGGCGGCTATGTGCTCACGCAGGACCGGCTCGATTCCTATGTGCCGATCGGCAATGCCGCGATGGACGACCGCACTTTCATCGAATGGGACAAGGACGACGTCGACGCCCTGAAAATGATGAAGGTCGATGTGCTGGCGCTGGGCATGCTGACCTGCATCCGCAAATGCTTCGACCTGATCGCCGACCACAAGGGCGAGCGCTGGCAACTCGCGTCAGTCCCGCAGGATGTCCCCGAGGTCTACGACATGCTGTGCCGCGGCGAGTCGCTCGGCGTCTTCCAGGTCGAAAGCCGCGCCCAGATGAACATGCTGCCGCGACTGAAACCGCGCAAATTCTATGACCTCGTCATCGAGGTTGCCATTGTGCGGCCCGGCCCGATCCAGGGTGACATGGTGCATCCCTATCTCAGACGGCGGAACGGCATCGAGAAAGAGAATTATCCGTCGCCGTCGCCCGCGTACGGATCTCCTGACGAACTCTACAAGGTCCTGCACAAGACCCTCGGCGTACCCTTGTTCCAGGAGCAGGCGATGCGGATCGCGATCGAGGCGGCGGGATTTTCGTCGGAAGAGGCGAACGGATTGCGCCGTGCGATGGCGACGTTTCGCAATGTCGGCACCATCGGCAATTTCGAGGAGAAGATGACCGGCAACATGATCCGGCGCGGCTACGATCCGGAATTCGCAAAAAACTGTTTTAATCAGATCAAGGGTTTCGGCTCTTACGGTTTCCCGGAAAGCCACGCCGCGAGTTTTGCGCAACTCGTTTATATCTCGTCCTGGCTGAAGCATTTTCATCCCGACGCGTTCTGCTGCGGCCTGTTGAACTCGCAGCCGATGGGCTTTTACGCTCCCGCCCAGATCGTCGGCGATGCCCGCGCCAACGGCGTCGAGGTGCGCGAGATCGACGTGTCGTTCAGCCATGCGCAGAATACGCTGGAGCAGGGGAGCGGCAAGTATTGCGCGGTGCGGCTAGGGTTTCGCCAGATCGATGGCTTCAAATGGGTTGATGCGGACGAGGAGAGGCTGAAGCGAACTCAGGCGTCATCCCGGGGGGCGGAAATCAGCCGGCATGGCCGCCGCGAAGGGATTGCGCCCCCTCTCCCGCTTGCGGGGGAGGGTTGGGGTGGGGGTGTCTCCGCGAGTCACACTGTTCGAGTGGATAGAGCTTCCCCCACCCGGATCGCATCTAGCGATGCGATGCGACCCAAGAGCGAGCTTCGCTCGTCTCGATCCCCGCAAGCGGGAGAGGTAAGGGACGACTGGGCGGAGCGCATCGTCGCCGCCCGCGCGCGCCGTCCCTTCACCTCGCTGGAGGATTTCGCCCGCGATACCGGCCTGCCCAAACGCGCGCTGATTCAGCTGGCGGATGCCGATGCGTTCCGCTCCATCGGGCTGGATCGCCGCGCCGCGCTGTGGGCGGTGCGGCGGCTGCCCGACGACGTGGCGCTGCCGCTGTTCGAAATCGCCACCGCGCGCGAGCAGCCCGACGAGAACGCACAGCCGCTGCCCGAGATGCCGCTGCCGGAACAGGTGGTCGCCGACTACCAGACCATCCGGCTGTCGCTGAAGGGCCATCCGATGGAGTTTTTGCGGCCGATGCTTTCGAAAGAACGCGTCGTCGCCTGCAGGGAGGTCTGCCATGCCAACGACCGAAAGCGTGTCCGCTGCGCCGGCGTGGTGCTGGTGCGGCAGCGGCCGGGCAGCGCCAAGGGCGTGGTGTTCATGACGCTGGAAGACGAAACCGGCATCGCCAATATCGTGGTGTGGCCAAAGGTGATGGAAGCGTTCCGCAAGGAGGTGATGGGTGCCCGGCTGCTTCTGGTCGAAGGCTATATCCAGAGCAGCCCCGAACAGGTGACGCATCTGGTCGCGCAACGCCTGACCGACCGCTCGCATGACCTGGTCGGCCTCGCCAACGACGCGCTCGGCCGCAAGCCTGCGGTGCCGGCAGGCCCCGCGCTGATCGAGCCGCTCAACGACGACCGTCGCGAGCACCTCGACAATCCCGCCCAGAAAATCCGTCATCCGCGCAACGTGCGGATCCTGCCGCCGTCGCGGGATTTTCATTGAGGCTCGAGCTCGCACATCGATCGAGCTGGTGGAGAACACCGAACGGAGCAAAAGCTCTCAACGAGCCGACTCAATTTTCCCAACGCTTGTCATCACGGTTACGGCATTCTTAAGAATTCGTTCAGTTCTACGCATGATCATTGGCCAAGGAAGGTCGGTCATGCAGGGCCAGCAGCCAAATCGTTTTGAGGGCATTGGGGCGGTTGGAGACACGACCGACAACCATCTGCCGTCGCCACCCGCGAGCATGGATCCCTCGGATTATCTTAGCCCCATCCGGGAAGAAGCCTTGCAGTTGCTGAACCCGGCTGTCGATCGGACCCGCGTTGCCTGGCTTGCTGCGGGCGCACTCGCAATCGGGTTCGGATTGGGATGGGTTGGCAGCTCAAGCTGGCACGAATCTCCAATGGTCGTTGCATCGAACCCATCAGTCCAAAAAGACAATTCTATCCGCCGAACCGAAATGAAGTCGGCCAATAAGGCCGAAAGCGGTCGAAAACAAACGGCGCTCGGTACCGGGACCAACAATTCTCCCAAACCTCCGAGTTTATCGACGGGTACGATACCGCGCCCGGATGGGGGAAATTCAAGAGCGACAACCGAGGCTTTGCCACCAGATACCAGTCTGTCCACTGGCTCGATTGCGCCTCGCGAGCTGCTCGTGCCAACCCCCGAGACACGACCGACCACAATTGAGGGCTGGATCGTTCGTGATGTTCGAGGCGGCACGGCCTTCCTCGAAGGACCGGATGGCAGCCGGACGGCAATGGTTGGGGACACTGTGCCCGGAGTTGGACGCATCGATTCGATCGTGCGTTGGGGCAATCGCTGGATCGTTGCCGCAGACAAGGGATTGATCGCGACACCCTGATCGCAACCAAATGCCGAAGCGCGCCCGTTGTCGCCTTCATGCCCGGCGCGGAATGACAGAAGCATCTCGACGACGCGACGCAAGCCCTGCGTCCCCTGGCCGAAGAGCTGAAGGCCAGCGAGACAAGATGAGCGGGGGCACCTCCAGGGCTTCCATTTGTCCAGCGGCTTCAACAAATCGACCCGACGGGCAAATCACTTCCGATTAACAGAAATCGTGTCAAGCCCTTCGAGAAAAAATATTTCTGTTTTCCAGAAGCAGGAATTGGATTATACAATCTGCCATCCCGTCCCATTCAGAGGGGCGTTTCGCGAACGTCACGGACGTCGGGGCGGGGATGCGGTGGACGCAGCGGCACGCGAGACGGGCGGGTTTGCTGCGGACGGCGAAATCGTGTGGTTCCGACACCCCAAAGGCTGGTGTCAAGTTCGCGCTCACGGGCGCGGGCAACGGTGGCAAAAGTGCAGGGCTCACCGAGGAGAGCACGTATAAGCCTTAAACCATCGCGCAGGGAAAGCCGGATGCCTCCGCTTCACCTGTATGCTCGTGTGCCGCCTACCTCTACCCCATTGCACACGAGACCGCGGGTGCAGCGCGCACCCGGCTTTCCCTGCGCCCTCTGATTGGAGGGGCGAAGGAAAATTCCAGCAAACCTCGGGCGAACCGCGCTGCGAGATCGCGAAGGTGCGTTTATGCACGGCACCGTTGCAACAGAATGGTCCATTCCCCGAACATCGGGGCTGACATTCGTCACTTCGATGGCTATATCAACCCCGCCCGGCACGTCCGGGCTTTTGGCGTTCGGATGGGAATCATCAATGACGGGATCGGCACGATCGAGCGACGGCCTGGATGACCGTCGCAAGCGGCTTTTGTTTCGCTGCTGGCATCGCGGCACCCGCGAGATGGACCTCATCCTCGGCCGCTTTGCCGATGCCGAGATCGAAAACCTGTCAGACGACGAACTGGTTCAATTTGAGCATCTGATGGACGTGCCCGACCCCGATCTCTACGCTGCACTGACCGGCAAAATGCCGCCGGCGCCGGACTATGCCAACGGCCTGTTCGACCGCATCCAGTCATTTCGGGCGGGTCCCGTGGCATGAAGGCTCCGACACAATCGCCGGCGCAGATGCTGACATCAGGCCGCGCGCTGACTTTTGCCAATGTCGCCGAGGGCGCCGAAGGCCTCGTGGTTTCCGACCTCGCGCGCGCGGTGGCGGCGCGGCCGAACCCGCCGGCGGTCAGCCTTGCCGTGGTCTGCCGCGACGGTCCGCGCATGCAGCAACTGGCCCGCGCGCTGGAATTTTTCGCGCCCGATCTGCCGGTCATGCAGTTCCCGGCCTGGGACTGCCAGCCCTATGACCGGGTGTCGCCGCACGGCGGCATCCTGGCGCAACGGCTGACCACGCTGGCGCGGTTGTCGCGCCTCGTGGGCAGCGACAAGCCGCTGATCGTGCTGACCACGGTCAACGCCATCGTGCAGCGGGTGCCGGCGCGGGAAACCGTCGCGGCGCAAGCGTTGTCGGTGGCGCCAGGGCACGTGGTGCCGATGGCCTCCATCATCTCGTGGCTGGAGCATAACGGCTACAATCGCTCGTCGACGGTGCGCGAGCCCGGCGAATACGCCGTGCGCGGCGGCATTTTGGACCTGTTTCCGGCCGGGCTCGACCAGCCGGTGCGGTTCGATTTCTTCGGCGACAGCCTGGAATCGATCCGCAGTTTCGACGCGGAAACCCAGCGTACGCTGCTGCCGATGCGCTCGCTCGATCTGGTGCCGATCTCGGAATTTCAACTGGTCACCGAAACCATCCGCCGCTTCCGGATGGGCTACGTCGCCACCTTCGGCGCGCCGCAACGCGACGATCTCCTGTACGAAGCCGTCAGCGAAGGCCGCCGCCATCCCGGCATGGAGCACTGGCTGCCGCTGTTCCAGGACCGGATGGACACGCTGTTCGATTATCTCGACGGCGCGCCGGTCGCGATCGAGCCGCAGAGCGAGGACGCGGCGCGAGAGCGCTTCAAGCAGATCGCGGACTATTACGAGGCGCGGCGCGAGGCGCTGGAGCACCCCGGTGGCGGCGCGATCTACAAGCCATTGCCGCCGGACCGGCTGTATCTGACCGAAGACGAGTGGGGCAAGCGGCTGGATGAAGCGGCGCTGGCGCGGCTGACCCCGTTCGCCGTGCCCGACGGCAGCGCCGGCACGGTCGATGCCGGGGCCCGGCAGGGCCGCAATTTTGCGCCGGAGCGCGCCGATACCTCCGTCAACGTGTTCGAGGCCGTCGTCGCCCACGTCCGGGCGCTGCATGCGCTGCGCAAGAAAGTAGTGATCGCGCTGTGGAGCGAAGGCTCGCGCGACCGCATGGGCAGCATGCTGAAGGACCACAAGCTCGGCCAGCTCACCAGCGTCAACTCCTGGCGCACGGTGCAGGCGACGCCGCGCAACGAGGCCATGCTGGCGGTGGTCGGCATGGAATCCGGGTTCGAGACCGAGCATGTCGCCGTCATCAGCGAACAGGATATTTTGGGCGACCGGCTGGTGCGGCCGCGCAAGGCCAGCCGCAAGCTCGACAATTTCATCTCCGAGGTCACCAGCCTCAGTACCGGCGATCTCGTGGTTCATGTCGAGCACGGCATAGGCCGCTTCATCGGGTTGCAGACGCTCGAGGTCGGCGGCGCGCCCCACGATTGTCTCGAGCTGCATTACGCCGCCGATACCAAACTGTTTCTGCCGGTCGAGAATATCGAACTGCTGTCGCGCTACGGCTCCGACCACGCCAATGTCGAGCTGGACCGGCTCGGCGGCAGCGGCTGGCAGGCGCGCAAGGCAAAGCTCAAGAACCGCATCCGCGAGATCGCCGGCGAGTTGATAAAAATCGCCGCCGCCCGGCACCTGCACGAAGCGCCGAAGATGCCGGTGCAGCCGCATCTCTACGACGAATTCTGCGCGCGCTTCCCCTATGAGGAAACCGAGGACCAGCTCGGCGCCATCAATGCCACGCTGAAGGACCTCGAAACCGGCCGGCCGATGGACCGGCTGATCTGCGGCGATGTCGGCTTCGGCAAGACCGAGGTGGCGCTGCGCGCGGCCTTCGCGGTCGCGCTCGAGGGCAAGCAGGTCGCCGTGGTGGTGCCGACCACGCTGCTGGCGCGGCAGCACAGCAGGAATTTCACCGAGCGATTCCGCGGCTTCCCGGTCAATGTCGCGCAGGCCTCGCGACTGGTCCCGGCCAAGGAACTCACGCAGGTCAAGAAAGGCATTGCGGAAGGCGGAGTCGATATCGTGATCGGCACTCACGCGCTGCTCGGCAAGGCGATCAGGTTCAGGGATCTCGGCCTCGTGATCGTCGACGAGGAGCAACACTTCGGCGTCACCCACAAGGAGAAACTGAAGCAACTGCGAGCCCAGGTCCACGTGCTGACGCTGAGTGCCACGCCGATCCCGCGCACGCTGCAGCTGGCGCTGACCGGGGTGCGCGATCTGTCGATCATCGCCTCGCCGCCGGTCGATCGTCTGGCGGTCCGCACCTTTGTGGCGCCGCACGACCCCCTGATGATCCGCGAGGCGCTGTTGCGCGAACGCTACCGCGGCGGTCAGGCGTTCTATGTGGTGCCGCGGATCGAGGACCTCGCAGGCGTCAAGGATTTTCTCGACAAGAATGTGCCGGAGATGAAGGTCGCGGTGGCGCATGGCCAGATGCCGCCGACCGTGATCGAGGACATCATGTCGGCATTCTACGACGGCAAATACGATATCCTGCTGTCGACCACGATCATCGAGTCCGGCCTGGATATTCCCACCGCCAACACCCTGATCGTGCACCGCGCCGACATGTTCGGCCTCGCGCAGCTCTATCAATTGCGCGGCCGGGTAGGGCGCTCCAAGCTGCGCGCCTATGCGCTGTTCACGCTTCCGGCGCAGGCCAAGATCACGGCGCAGGCCGAACGGCGCCTGAAGGTGCTGCAATCGCTGGAGACGCTCGGCGCCGGCTTCCAGCTGGCATCGCACGATCTCGATATCCGCGGCGCCGGCAATCTGCTCGGCGAGGAACAGTCCGGCCACATCAAGGAAGTCGGCTTCGAGCTGTACCAGTCGATGCTGGAGGAGGCGATCCTCAACCTCAAGGCCGGCGTGGTCGAGCCCGCGGCGGACCGCTGGTCGCCGCAGATCACCATCGGCATGCCGGTGCTGATCCCCGAGGAATACGTCAACGACCTCGCGGTGCGGCTGTCGCTGTACCGGCGGCTGGCCGATCTCGACACCGACGACGAGATCGACAATTTCGCCGCCGAGCTGCGCGACCGCTTCGGCGTGCTGCCGGACGAAGTGCGCTATCTCTTCAAGATCGCCGCGATCAAGGGCTATTGCCGAAGAGCCAATGTCGAGAAGGTCGATGCCGGCCCGAAGGGCGCGGTCATCACCTTCCGCGACAACAAGTTCGCGCAGCCCGATCGTCTCGTCTACTTCATCCGCCAGCACGGCAACGCCGCCAAGGTGCGCCCGGACATGAAGGTAGTGTTCCTGCAGGTCTGGGAGACGCCGGAAGAACGCCTCTACGGCACCACGGAGATTTTGCGGCAGCTGGCCAACCTCGCCGAGAACAAGAAGGCGGCGTGATCGCTTTGCAGGGTGGGCAAAGGCGCTTGCGCCGTGCCCACCGTCTTCCTGCATTGAAGTGGTGGGCACGGCGCGAAGAGCGCGCCTTTGCCCACCCTGCGAAAGCTCCCTCAACGTCATTGCGAGCGCAGCGAAGCAATCCATCTTGCCGAGCAAAGAAAGAATGGATTGCTTCGTCGCATCCGCCTTCGCCCGAAGGCGGGCTTCGGCGGACAAGAGCGCTCCTCGCAATGACGCGGAGAGAGCGTGGGCATCAGTTGGGACGATTTACGACGCCGCGCGTTGGGCTTCTTCAGCGAGCCGGGCCAGCAACGACTTCGCCGAATCGTTCGGCATCATGGTCGCCACCGTCACGGATGGCCCGGAGCCGGCGTCGCGCTTGCCGTGGCTGGTGTGGCGCATCACGCTGGAGAGCCGCCGGGCGATCAGGTGGCCGTTGCGCAGATCGGTATCGGCGAACGCCATGATGACCGAGCCGTCGTCCTGGGCGGCGCCGAAATCCATTTGCCGCATCAGCCGGCTGATGATCCGCGCGCCGTCCAACTGGGCGCGGGGGTGGGCGGGATCGAAGGCGAAGCGCGCCACCGTCAAACCGCCGCCGCGCGACAGCGTTTGATAGACCGCCGTGGCGAAGTCGCGGCTGAAGGCCGACGGTGTCAGCAGACCGGTCCTGGCATCGAGCAGGCCCTCGGCGTCGAGCGATCGGAGGGTTCGGGTCAGATGGGCCTCGAAGGCATGCTGGCGGATCAGCGGCAGCGCGTTGGCGGCAATGAGCGCGGGCTCGCCGGAGATGATTTCGAGATTCGGCAGATCATATTCCGGCGCCAGCGCAGCCGATGTCATCACCACAGGCAGGTTGCGAAAGCGCGAATCCTCGGTCAGCACCGTGAGGAAGGCATCCACCACGCGCGGACTGAAACCCTCGCCGAGCACGATGCCGTCGATGTCACGGGTGTTGAGATGCTTGGCGGCGGCTTCGATCGAGAGCGCGCCGACCACCCCGGTCCGCTCGCCGAGCGATACCGAAAGCGCAGGGTATGCGGCGCCGCGGCCGATCAGCAGCACGGTGGCGTCACGGGTCGGATCGAAGTCGGCCGCCGCGGCGCGCGCCAACGGCTCACCATCCATGCGGCGCATCACGGTGATATCAAGTGCGCGAACCCGCAAGGCAGCACGCAACCGTGCGGTCAGGCGATCGAAACCGCCGCTGGTTTGCGAGAACGGGATGGCGTTGTCGGGCAGCGATGTCGTGGGGTCGACGGCGATCAGTGGCAGATAGGGCCGCTGCGCGGCGATCTGTTTGGCTAGGGCGTCGAGACCGGGTTTGGCCGATCCGGTCATCGCGACCAGCACGGCGGCCGGGTGCAGCTGCGCGACGGCGCGCGATGCATCGGCCCAGCCGGCATCGATCATCGGAAACATCTTGGCATCGTCGAGCGCGTTGGCGAATGAGGGGCGCCCGGCGGTCGATACGACGATGAGCGGGCCTTGCTGGGACATTCTGAAACTCGGATTGCGCGTCAGTTGGAACGCGGTAACCCTAGTTCCCCGGCCTTAATGCCGCGTCAACGAGACCCCCTGGATTTCAGTCAGGTCTGATTGGCCCGGTCGCGAAACGCTTCCACCATCAGCGGGTTAAGCCCGAGTTCGGCCAGCGCCTCGCGGGCGCGGCCATTGTCCTGGGCGCGTCCGGCAAGCCGGTGACCGCTGAGCCGGTCCGGCAACGCCGTCAGCAGCGCGCCCTGTCCGAGCCGCCGGGCCCATTCCTGCAGATCGCCTGCCAGAAACCGGTAGCCGCCGACCGCCATGATCCCGGTGGGCGGCGCGGTAATGCAGATCGCGCCGGTCGCCCGATCGATCCGGGCGGCATAGTCGGTGTCGACATAATCGCGCGGCGGCTGCGCGATCAGCGAGTCGCTGGGCGGCGGCGGCGGCGCGTAGGGGGCCGCGGAAACCATCGGCCCACGCAAAGCCAGCGTTCCCCTCGGCGTCAGAAAGATCTCGCCCGATATCGATGAGCCCGGAACCTCGCGCGGCGCGCTGTGCGGTCCCGGCCGGACCGCCGCCGGCGCGCCATCGGCCGCGGTGCGGCGGGCCGCGAACAGGCCGGCTTCGCCGAACAGATAGACATCCGTCAGCGTCACCTGCGGCTGCGTCCAGGGCGACGACGACGCGACCTGTTCCGGCGCGCGCCACAGGCCGATCATCGTGCGCAGGGTCGGCAGACGCGCCGCCAGGTCGATCTCGCCCAGCCGCAATGCCAGTTGCGCGGGCGCGACCAGCGTATCGCAGCTGTGTTCGAGGAACTGTTGCTCGAGCACGTCGCCGTCGAACGGATGCTGCAGCGCCAGGGTTCCGCCCGACAACAGCCAGATCACCAGCGACGAGGTCAGGCCCGCGAACGACGACGGCGTGAACGCCGACATGATCGTCGAGCCCTGCGGCACGTCGCTTTCGAGCGACAGAGCGAGGCCGCCGGCGATCAAATTCAGATGCGAACGCGGCACCGGGCGAAAGCCGTCGCTGGTGACGTCGAACGAGACAATCGCCGCCTTGCGGCCGTCCTGAACCACGGACCGCGAAGTGGTGGAGCCGGCCGACAGGGCCAGATCGAGTGAGGCCATGCCTTCCGGCAGGTCGCTGCCGAAGCCGCAGACATGGCGGATCGAAAAGGCCTCGGCCGCGGCATTCATGGCGAGATCGGAATGCACGACGCCGTCGATCCGGCTCATGCTCACGATCGCCCGCGCACCGGTGCGATTGAGCGCGACCGTCAGTTCCGCCTGCCGCCACAGCAGCGGGAACAGCGCCACCACCAGGCCGGCGCGATGCGCCGCCAGCACCGTCAGCACGAACTCGACGGTATTGGGCAACTGCACCGCGATCACGGAATTGGACGGCAGCCCGGATTCGATGAAATGCGCCGACAGCGCCGTGATCGCCCGGTCGGCCTCCGCGAAGGTCAGGTTCCTCGGCGGCTGGCCGGTGATGCGCTGCTTGTTGATGGGATCGAGCAACGCCGGCGCATCCGGCTTGCGGGCCAGGATCCGCTTGAACAATCCGTCGAGCGTCGGCGATGTGTTGGTCTGGATCACGGGGATCACTTCGGTTGGGCGCCGGGCCGCTGCCACCAGGTTTCCGGCAGATACCCGGTCAGGGCCGTGGCGTCAGGCCCTTCTATCCGATTCCAGCGCGCGATCCATTGCTCTTGAACGTTAAACAGCGGAATACCGTAGAAGCCCGACATCAGGGTCCGGTCCAGTGCCCGCACCGCCGGGACGAAATCGGTATGCTCGCGCGCCTCCAGCAGGGCCGCGATCAAGACGTCGATCGCGGGGTCCCTGGCGCCCATATAGTTCCGGGTGCCCTGAATTCCCGCGGCCTCGCTGCCCCAGTAGAACGACTGCTCGTTGCCGGGCGACAACGATTGATCCCAGCGGTTCTGCAGCATGTCGAACTCGAAGGAGAGACGGCGCTGGTCGAACTGAACGGCGTCGACCGCACGCACCGACGCCTCGATGCCGGCGCGCTTCAGGTCGCGCTGATAGGCCAGCGCGATCCGTTCCTGATCGCGCGTCGTCACCAGGATTTCGAAGGTGAGGGGGGCCCTGGTCGAACGCTGCCGCAGCACCGCGCCGTCGAGTTCGTAGCCGGCCTCCGACAACAGCTTCAGCGCGCCGCGCAGCGTGGCGCGATCGCGGCCGGAACCGTCGGTGACGGGGAGGCGGTAACTGCCGTCGAGAATATCGGGCGGCATATGCGAGGCGAACGGCTTCAGCAGCTCCCGCTCGCGATCGTCCGCCGCGCGGCCATAGGCCGACAGGACGGAGCCTGCGAAGAAACTCGCGGTGCGCCCATAGAGGCCGAAAAAGTAGTTGCGGTTGATCCATTCGAAATCGAACAACAGCGTCAGCGCCTGGCGCACGCGGATATCCGAAAAGACCGGGCGCCGCGTGTTGAACACGAGGAATTCGGCAGGTTGCGGCATCCCGGTCTTGATGGCGTCGCGGATCACCTCGCCGCTGCGGGCAGCCTGGAAATCATATCCGTCGTGCCAGCGCAGCGGTTCGGTCTCGACGCGAAAATCGTAGAGGCCGCGCTTGAACGCTTCGAAGGCGCCGTTGGCCTCGCGATAGAAATCCAGCCTGATCTCGTCGAAATTCCACAAGCCCCGATTGACCGGCAGGTCGCGGCCCCAGTAATCGGGATTGCGGGTCAGCGTGACGCCGGCGCCGGGCTTCACCGCGGTGATGCGGTAGGGGCCGGAACCGATGGGCGCCGTCATCGAGGTCTCCTCGAACGTTGCGACGTCGACGGCATGCTTCGGCAATACCGGCATCAGGCCGAGGATCAGCGGCAGTTCGCGGTCGTTGGCGCCGGCGAGGTCGAACCGCACGGTGAGAGGATCCAAGGCCTCGGCCCTGGCGACCTTGGCGTAATACTGGCGATGATTGGGACGCCCCTTGTCGCGCAGCAGCGCCCACGAGAACAGCACGTCCTCGGCGAGCACCGGCTTGCCGTCGGAGAAACGCGCCCGGGCATCGAGATGGAAGGTGACATAGCTCCTGCTGTCGTCGGTCTCCACGCGCTGGGCCAGCAGACCGTAAAGCGTGAAGGGCTCGTCATGGCCGCGCGCCATCAGGCTTTCGACCACGAAGCCCCTGACCTGCTGCACGGCGAGGCCCTTGACGATCAGCGGGTTGAGGCTGTCGAAGGTGCCGAGAATGCCCTGCACCAGCCGGCCGCCCTTCGGCGCCGCGGGATTGGCATAGGGCATATGGGTGAAATCGGCCGGCAGGGCCGGGGCGCCGTGCATGGCGATGGCATGGCGCGGCTCGGCCGCCCGGCAGGTGCCGGCCGCGACCACAAGACCGCCGGCCAAAGCCAGTACGAAGCAGACTACGGCTTGAACGCGCGGTCGCCGGGAAATTGGCAACGCCGCGGGCGGATTTGATTCGATATTGTGCACAGCGGCTTTTACCATAGCCGACACACCCGGTCGCGGCAGGTCGCCAGGATGCCTATCGGCATTGATCTTTTCGCCCGCCGCTGTATTGAAGGCGGGCAATTGACCAAGACAGCAGGGCCTGTCACGTATCCGCCTCATTTGGCAAAGAGACAGCCGCTCAACGGCTAGGTGTCGGTGCCTGCAGCGGTTTCTGCCGCTTCCGTTCAGAAAGGGTTTTCCGCAATGAATTTCCGTATCTTGGCCGCGCCGGTGTGGCCGCGTGGGCGGATTGCCGCCCTGTTGGTGGCGACCGCACTGTCCGCCTCGTTGCTGGCTTCGGGCGCGCAGGCCCAGCAGCCCCAACCGGCGCCCGGTGCCCCTGCCGCCCCCAAGGCGGCCCCGAAGGCCGCGCCGAAGGCAGCTCCGAAGGCCCCGGCTCCGGCCGCGCAGCAGCCTGCCGCACCGCCGGCGGGAGCTCCCGCCGCGGGTGCCCAGCCTGCCGACCAGCAAGTTCAGCTGATCTATGCGCCCTGGACCAAGTTCTGCCTGAAGGGCCAAGACGCCGGCGCCAAGCAGGTCTGCTTCACCGGCAAGGACGGCCGCATCGAGTCCGGCCAGCCCGTCATCGCGGCGGTCATCATCGAGCCCGAAGGCGAGCCCAAGAAGATCCTGCGCGTCACGCTGCCGCTCGGCATGCAGCTGGTTCACGGCACCCGCGTGATCGTCGACGCCAATGCCCCTGCGCAGAGCCCCTATGTGATCTGCTTCGCCAACGGCTGCATGTCGGACTACGACGTCACGCCGGAATTGCTCGCGAGCATGAAGAAGGGGCAGAACCTGGTGGTGCAGGCGATCAACTCCAACGGCGCGCCGCTCACACTGCCGCTGCCGCTGGCCGAATTCGCCAAGGCCTATGACGGTCCGCCGACCGATCCCAAGGTGTTCGAGGAAACCCAGAAGAAACTGCAGGAAGAGCTGCAGAAGCGCGCTGAAGAAGCCCGCAAGAAGCTCGAGGCCAATCCGCCTGCGGCCAATCCGGCTGCGAAATAAGGGCAGGGCGGGTCCTGTCAAACAAAAGGCGCCCGGATCGGGCGCCTTTTTCGTGCCGTCATTGCGAGCGAAGCGAAGCAATCCAGCTTTCTTTGCGGTGCCAAAAGGAAGCTGGATTGTTTCGTCGCAATTGCTCCTCGCAATGACGAAAATCTGGCGCTCTAATTCAGCGACGGATTGCGCGGGCGGTAGCCGCCCGATTTGTCTTTGACAAAGATCTCGGCGACCTGCGAGTGCCGGATTGGCTCGCCCGAATCGTCGGGCAGCAGGTTCTGCTCGGAAACATAGGCGACGTATTCGGACTCGGAGTTTTCCGCGAGCAGATGATAAAACGGCTGGTCCTTGTGGGGGCGGACCTCTTCGGGGATCGACAGCCACCATTCCTCGGTATTGTTGAAGACCGGGTCGATATCGAAGACCACGCCCCGGAACGAAAAGATCCGGTGCCGGACGATTTGTCCGATCTGAAATTTGGCGGTCCGCGCTTTTATCATATCTCGTCGAATAGACCATGATTGTGGCCGATGCTAGAGGCAAACAGCCGAATTAACCTTTGCCATGCCGGTCCGTCCGGGCTGTCGAGCGGGGCAAGAATGATGAAAAAGACCCACCCCGATGATCGACATTCTCAACCTTGCGTTGCCCTATTTCGGCTTGATTTTCATTGGGTTCGCCTGCGGCAAGACCAAGGCCCTGCCGGAGGACGGGCTGGCATGGATGAACTTCTTCCTGCTCTACGTCTCGCTGCCGGCGCTGCTGTTTGGAATTATGGCAAAGACGCCGTTCGCGGAGCTGAATAATCCGCCATTCCTGATTGCCACCACCTTCGGCACCGCCAGCGCCTTCTTCCTCGCGATGTTCTTGAGCCAGTTGATCGGCCGACTCTCGGTCCGGGAATCCACCCTGGCGGGCCTTGCCGGCGGCTATGGCAACATCGGCTATATGGGCCCCGGGCTGGCGCTGGCCGTGCTCGGCTCGAAGGCCGCGGCGCCGACCGCGTTGATTTTCTGCTGCGACGCCATCTTTCTCTTCACGGTCGTGCCGCTGTTGATCGCGCTCACCGACCGCGAACATCAATCATTGCTGCGCACGCTCGGCATGGTGGCGCGGCAGATCGTCCTGAACCCCTTGATCATGTCGGCCTGCGCCGGCGCGCTCGCCGCCGCCTTTCACGTTCGCCCGCCGGCCGCGATCGACAACACACTGCTGTTCCTGCAGAACTCCGCCGCGCCGGTGGCGCTTTTCGTGCTGGGGGTGACGGTTGCATTGCGCCCGCTGGCCGGGGTGCCCTGGGAGGTGCCCGGCGCCATCGCGGTCAAGCTCGTGATCCATCCGCTGATCGTGTTCGGATTGATGCTGGAATTCGGGCCGTTCCCGCAACCCTGGGCGGCGACCGCGGTGCTGATGGCCGCACTGCCGCCGGCGCTCAGCGTGTTCGTGATCTCCCGGCAGCACGACACCTGGGTCGAGCCCGCGTCGGTCGCCGTCCTGATTGGAACATTCGCCTCCGTCATCACGCTGACCAGCGTGATGTGGTTCATTCAAAGCGGCCGGCTGGTATTCCCGTGACCTCGCGACGGCCGCCACGACGGCGCCAGGCCCTCGCGCATGGCCAGACGGCGGATCGCGCCGACCGAACCGATCAGATGCATGCCGACCGCACGCAGCGACTGCACGGGCAGGAAATCGCTGAGCAGTGAGCGGTTGGCCATATCGATCACGAAGGTGCGGCTGGCGACGTCGCTGCGCCGCGCCGAATCGTAACGCTTGATCACCTGCTGGGATCCCGGGTCTTCGCCTGCCAGCATCGCGTCGCGCACGATATCGGCGACATCTGCGGCGTCGCGCAATCCCAGGTTCAGGCCCTGCGCGCCGATCGGCGGCACCACATGCGCGGCTTCGCCGACCAGCACGATACGATCCCTGGCGAACTGCCGGGGCTGTTCGATGCCGAGCGGAAACAAATGCCGCCCCGGCCCAACGCTGACGCGGCCGAGAATGGAATGCGATTGTCGTTCCGCCGCTTCCGACAATTCGTCATCGCTCAATGCGATCAGCCGTTCGGCTTCCTTCGGCGCGGCAACCCACACCACGCTGCTGCGGTCGCCGGGCAGGGGAACGAATACGCACGGACCGTGCGAGGTGTGAAACTCCGTGGAGATGTCTCGATGCGGCCGCGAATGGCTGATGTTGAAGGTCAACGCCGCCTGGTTGAGGCTGCGGCGGCTGACCTCGATACCGGCTGCCTGCCGGCACAGCGATTGCCGCCCGTCAGCGCCGACCACGAGGCGTGCCGCCAGTGACTCGCCGGCGCGCGTGTGGATGACGACCTCGGCATCATCAGGGCTGATCGTCGCAGCCTCATCGTCGAACCGCGTCAACCCGGAAAGTCCAGCGGCGCGTTGCTCCAGCGCCTCGATCAGCGCACGGTTCTCGATGTTGTAGCCGAACACGTCGAGGCCGATTTCCTCGCAGGCGAACCGGACCTCGGGCGCCCGGATCAGCCGGCCGGTGTCGTCGACCAGCCGCATTACGCGCAATGCCGCCGCCTGGTCCCTGCAGCGCGGCCAGACCTCCAGCCGTTCGAGCAGATCGATGGAGTCGCCCAGCAGCGCCGTGGTGCGGTTGTCGGCATAGGGCAAGCGCCGGGCGACCAGCGCCGTGCGCGCGCCGGTCTCCGCCAGGGCGACCGCGGCGGCCAGTCCCGCAGGGCCGCCGCCGATCACGACGACGTCATAGGTATCGGAACCGATATTCATATCGGGACAATTGACGTTCCCGGCGGCATTTTCAAGTCTGCATCGTCAGGTCAAATGTTCCCTGCGGTTTGCGCGGCCGAACGCCGCAAGCAGCGGTGTGCAAATCGCGGCAATTCCTGATAGCAGTGCGGTCCGATGGACGAGTCGAACCAGCCAGTTTCTGCACCGCGAGCGACGCCGGGGACGCGGGCGGCGGCATTTTCCGTCCATATCTTTACGGCGATGGGGGCGGGCATCGGCCTGCTCGCGATGCTGGAGGCGGTGCGGGAGCACTGGGCGGCGATGTTCGCGTGGCTCGGGCTGGCGCTGGTGGTCGACGCGCTCGATGGCCCGATCGCGCGGCGGTTCGATGTCGTGCGGCTGCAGCCGAACTGGTCGGGTGAGGTGCTCGATCTCGTGGTCGACTTTGTGACCTATGTTTTCGTGCCGGCCTATGCGATCACCGCCAGTGGCATGTTGTTGCCGGTGATGGCGCCGCTGCTGGGAGCCGGCATCGTGGTATCCGGCGCGCTGTATTTCGCCGATCGCCGCATGAAAACCGACGATAACCATTTCCGCGGTTTTCCGGCGCTGTGGAACGCCGCGGCGTTCTATCTGTTCCTGCTGCATCCGCGGCCGTGGCTGGCGAGCCTGATGGTCGCGGTCCTGATCATACTGACGTTCGTGCCCTTCAACGTGATGCATCCGGTCCGGGTCGTGCGGCTGCGCGGCCTGACATTTTTGCTGATGAGCATTGGGGCGGTACTGGCGATCTTCGCGCTGGCCAGGGATTTCGATGTCAGCGCGCCGGTAACCGTCGCACTCTGTGCAATCGCACTCTACGTCGTGGCGAGCGACGCCGCGATCCGAATTGTGAGGTCTTTCAAACCATGATGGAATTACTGACCAGTCCGGAGGCTTGGGCGGCGCTGTTGACCCTGACGGCGCTGGAGATTGTGCTCGGCATCGACAACGTCATCTTCCTGTCGGTCATCGTCTCGCGTCTTCCGGAACCGCAGGCCAAGCGCGCGCGGCAGATCGGGCTGGCGCTGGCGCTGGTGTTCCGCATCATGCTGCTCAGTGTGCTGGTGTGGCTGATCGGTTTGACGCAGCCCGTCTTCACCGTGAAGAGCATGGGGTTCTCCTGGCGCGACATCATCCTGATCGGCGGCGGGCTGTTTCTGATCGCCAAGGCCACCCATGAAATTCACCGCGAAATGGAAGCGCGTGAAGAGGGACACGAGGACACGCCGGCGCCCAACGCATTCTTCTGGGTGATCGTCCAGATCATCATCATCGACCTGGTGTTCTCGCTGGATTCGATCATCACCGCGATCGGCATGGCTGAGCAACTCGAGATCATGATCGCGGCGGTCATCATCGCCGTGGTCGTGATGTATGTATCGGCCGTTCCGGTCACGAAATTCGTGGCGGAACATCCGACCACCAAGATGCTCGCTTTGGCGTTTCTGGTGCTGATCGGCGTGGCGCTGGTGGCGGACGGATTCCAGTTCCACATTCCGCGCGGCTACATCTACTTCGCGATCACGTTCTCGGTCGCCGTCGAATTCTTCAATGTTCTCGCCAAGAACAACCGAAGAAAAGCTGCGAAGAAGACCCGCGAGAAGCCGGTCCGGCAGCCCGGCGGATAGAGGCTGCCGCGGCGAGTTGACAACGCAGTCCCGATGGCTTTCGCTCGACCTCAAGGCAATGCCCAAGGAGAACTTGGGCTAAGGAGAATTCGATATGATCAAGGCCGTGCGCGTGCACAAGGTGGGGGGCCCGGAAGCCCTGGTTTACGAATCGGTCGACGTGCCCGCGCCCGGACCCGGCGAGGTTCGCATCCGCCAACATGCCGTCGGTCTGAACTTCATCGACGTCTATTACCGCACGGGGCTCTACAAGGCGCCGGGGCTGCCCTTCATCGCCGGCAATGAAGCCGCCGGCGAGGTTCTGGCGGTGGGACCGGGCGTCACCAATTTTCATCCCGGCGACCGGGTCGCCTATTATTTCAATCTCGGCGGCTATGCCACCGAACGCAACATTCCCTGGGACAAGCTGGTGAAGCTGCCCGACCATATCACCTACGAGCAGGGCGCCGTCCTGATGCTCAAGGGGCTCACGGTCTGGTACCTGTTGCACAAGACGTTCAAGGTCGAGCCGCACCATCGGGTGCTGATTCATGCCGCGGCAGGCGGCATCGGCCTGTTGGCGTGCCAATGGGCGAGGGCGATGGGCGCGCATGTCATCGGCACCGTCGGCACCAAGGCCAAGGCGGATCTGGCGCTGGCCAATGGCTGCGATCACGTCATCCTCTACAATGAGGAAGACTTCGTCTCCCGCGTCAAACAGATCAGCCGCAACGAGCTCTGCGATGTCGTCTATGACGGCGTCGGCAAAACCACCTTTCCGGGGTCGCTGTCCTGCCTGAAGCCGCGCGGGTTGTTCGTGAGCTTCGGTAACGCCTCGGGTCCGGTGCCGCCGTTCTCGATTGCCGAACTCAACAATCACGGCTCGCTGTTTGCGACCCGTCCGAAACTCAACGACTACATCGCCACGCGGGCGGATTTGCTTGAGGGCGCCGACACCCTGTTCTCGGCCGTCATCAACGGCAAGCTGCACGTGCCGATCAACCACGCCTACGCGCTGAAGGACGCGGCCAGAGCGCATACCGACCTGGAGGCACGGGCAACTACCGGTGCTTCGATTTTGAAGCCGTAGGGTCTCTCAAGACCGTCATTGCGAGGAGCTCTCTTGTCCGCCGAAGCCCGCCTTCGCGGCGAAGGCGGATGCGACGAAGCAATCCATGCCTCTGCGGAAAGAAAGAATGGATTGCTTCGCTGCGCTCGCAATGACGGCCTGAATTATTACGCCACCCGCCGTGCCGCCCCCATCCGCGTCAGGATCGCGTCGAGGCCGTCGATCATCTGCGAAATCTCCTCTCGCGAAACGTTGAGCGCCGGCATGAAGCGCAGCGCGTCCGGCTGCGGCGAGTTCAGCAGGATGCCGTCGGCCAGCGCCTGAGCGACAACAGAGGCACCGATCGGGTGCTTGAGGTCGAGCGCCAGCAACAGCCCTCGGCCGCGGACTTCGCCGAGGCCGTGCCGCGCCGAAATCCGCTGCAACTCGCTTTCAAGAAACAACCCGGCATCGATGGCCGATTTCAGGAACTCCGGCTTGCTGACCTCGGCCAGAACCGCAAGTCCGGCCGCGCACATCAGCGGATTGCCATTGAACGTGCCGCCCTGGTCGCCATGCGCGAAGCAGGAAGCCTTGTCGGTCGCCAGCAACGCCGCCAGCGGCACGCCGCCGCCGATGCCCTTGCCCAGCGTCATGATGTCGGGCTCGATTCCGGCATGCTCGTAGTGAAACAGCTTGCCGGTGCGGCCCATGCCGGTCTGGATCTCGTCGAAGATCAGTAGCAAGCCATGCGCCTCGGTCAGCGCGCGCAACGCCTGCAGAAATTCGTCCGTCGCCGGCCAGACCCCGGCTTCGCCCTGGATCGGCTCCAGCATGACGCCGACGGTCTTTTCCGTGATCAGCCGTTTTACCGAGTCGAGATCGTTCAGCCTGGCCTTGGGAAAGCCCGGCACCTTAGGCTCGAACAAGGGTTCAAAAGCCTTCTTGCCGGATGCCGACATCGTCGCCAGCGTGCGGCCGTGAAAACCGCCTTCGAAGGTGATGATCTCGTAAGCGCCGTTCCTGTGCAGGGCGCCGTATTTGCGCGCGAGTTTGATGGCACCTTCGTTGGCTTCAGCGCCCGAATTGGCGAAGAACACCTGGTCGAAGCAGCTCTGATCGGTGAGCGCCTTCGCCAGCGCCAGGCTGGGACCGTTGTAAAACGCCGGGCTCGGCGTCAGCAGCAGCTTTGCTTGCGCTGCCAGCGCATCGGCGATGGCCGGCGGCGAATGGCCGAGGCAATTGACCGCCCAACCCTGGATGAAGTCGAGATAGCGCTTGCCTGAGTCGTCCCACAGCAACGAGCCTTCGCCGCGGACGAAAACCGTCGGCGGCCGGGAGGTGATTTCCATCAATGCGTCGAACGAATGCGTGGCGTTGCTCATATCAAAACTCCTCAGCGGGGTTGGGAAGCAAAGCGGGCTGAAACGCAAGAAGGCCGCACTTTGCGGGTGCGGCCTTCTCGAAAACGTTGCTGATCCCAGTGTTTCAGCGTTGTCGTCGGACACGGCGCGACCCATCATCGTCGACAGAGCGACGACGGATAGTGGCGCGGGCGTTGGTCCGGTTCAGGATCATGGGCAGGGCCATACAGCCGAAGGACGCGCGCTGTCAAGCGGAGCGCTCGACATTCCTCCACTGTCGTCCCTGCGAACGCAGGGACCCATACGCCGCGGCTTCGCGTTAAGGCGCGGTGACAGATATCTTTTCAACAACAGCCGACCGGGATTATGGGTCCCTGCGTTCGCAGGGACGACAGGGAGTTAAAACCCCGCGACGCTGCCGTGCAGGTCGTACTGGTCCGCGCGCTCGATCTTCGCGGTGACGATTTCGCCGACTTTCAGCGGGCGGCGGCTCGACAGGTAAACCGCGCCGTCGATCTGCGGCGCGTCCGCTTTCGAGCGGCCCTTTGAGACGGTCGGACCGACTTCATCGATGATGATCTGCTGCCGCGTGCCGACCTTGCGCTTCAGCCGGCGGGCGGAAATCTTCTGCTGCCGCGCCATCAGCGCATTCCAGCGCTCCTGCTTGATTTCCTGCGGCACGTGGTTGCCGAGCGCGTTCGAGGTCGCGCCCGCGACCGGCTCGTATTTGAAGCAGCCGGCGCGATCGATCTCGGCTTCTTCCAGCCAGTCGAGCAGATAGGCAAAGTCGGAATCGCTCTCGCCGGGGAAGCCGACGATGAAGGTGGAGCGGAGCGTCAGTTCGGGGCACTCCTCGCGCCACTTCTTGATCCGCGCCAGCGTCTTGTCCTGCGCGGCGGGGCGCTTCATGGCCTTCAGCACTTCCGGGCTGGCGTGCTGGAAGGGGATGTCGAGGTAGGGCAGCACCTTGCCTTCCGTCATCAGGCCAATGACGTCGTCGACATGCGGGTAGGGGTAGACATATTGCAGCCGGACCCAGGCGCCGAGTTCGCCGAGCTCCTTGGCAAGGTCGAAAAATCTGGCGCGGACCTGGCGGTCCTTCCAGGGGCTCTCGGCATATTTGATGTCGACGCCGTAGGCCGAGGTATCCTGCGAGATGACCAGCAATTCCTTGACGCCGGCGGTGACCAGCTTTTCCGCCTCGCGCAGCACCTCGCCGGCCGGCCGCGACACCAGGTCGCCGCGCAATTTCGGAATGATGCAGAAGCTGCAGCGGTTGTTGCAGCCCTCGGAAATCTTCAAATAGGCGTAATGCCGCGGCGTCAACTTGATGCCCTGCGGCGGCACCAGATCGAGGTGCGGATTGTGCAACGGCGGCAGCGCGCGATGCACGGCATCGAGCACGCTTTCATATTGCTGCGGCCCTGATATCGACAGCACGCCGGGATAGGCGGCCTCGATCTGCTCGGGTTCCGCGCCCATGCAGCCGGTGACGATCACCTTGCCGTTCTCGGCCATCGCCTCGCCGATGGCGCCGAGCGATTCCTGCTTGGCGCTGTCGAGAAAGCCGCAGGTGTTGACGATGACCAGGTCGGCGCCGTCATGCTTGCGCGCCAGCTCATAGCCCTCGGCGCGCAACCGGGTGATGATCCGCTCGGAATCCACAAGCGCCTTGGGACATCCCAGTGAAACAAAGCTGACTTTGGGCGCGGCGGCCTGGTTCATGTCTGATATGCCTGATTGATGGGCAGGAGCTAGTCCCAATTGTCCATAATGACAAGGCTTTAAGCCGGCATCGGGCGTGCTAAGAGGTGCTTTGCCGGAAATGCGAGTGATCGATGAGCTCCGAGACGTCTCCCAAGATAGTCATTGTTGACGAAAGCCCGATCCGCGCAGCGATCCTCGAAGAGGGGCTGCGGGAGGCGGGCTTTACCGGCGTTGCGCATATCCGCGAGATGCACAATCTGCTGGCCCGGATCTATGCGCTGGACCCTGACGTCATCCTGATCGACCTGGAAAACCCCAGCCGCGACGTCCTGGAGCAGATGTTCCAGGTCAGCCGCGCGGTGCGCCGCCCGATCGCGATGTTCGTCGACCAGAGCGACTCCGCCTCGATCCAGGCCTCGGTCGATGCCGGCGTCTCCGCCTATATCGTCGATGGCCTGAAGAAGGAGCGGATCAAGCCGATCCTCGACCTCTGCATCTCGCGCTTCAACGCCTTCTCCAAGCTGCAGGACGAACTCGACCGCGCCAAGTCCGCGCTCGAGGACCGCAAGGTGATCGACCGCGCCAAGGGGATCCTGATGAAACTGAAGGGCCTCACCGAAGACGAGGCCTATGTGCTGATGCGCTCCACCGCGATGCGCGAGAAAAAGAAAATCGGCGAGATCGCGCAGTCGATCCTGACCGCTTCGGAGTTGCTGAAATGACCAAGACGCTGCGCATAGGCTTCATTCCGCTGGTCGACGCCGCGGCCCTGATCGTCGCCGTCGACAAGGGGTTTTGCGCGGCCGAAGGACTCGATGTCACGCTGGTCCGGGAAGTGTCGTGGTCCAACGTCCGCGACAAGCTCAATATCGGCCTGTTCGACGCCGCCCATCTGCTGGCGCCGGTGGCGATCGCCTCCAGCCTCGGGCTCGGACACGTCAAGGTGCCGATCGTGGCCCCGTTCAATCTCGGCCTCAACGGCAATGCCATCACGGTATCGCCGGCGCTGCATGCGGCGATCATGAGTGAGATGGAGGGCGATCCGTTCGACCCGATGGCGACGGCGCTGGCGCTGGCCCGCGTGGTCGCGGCGCGGCGCAAAAGCGGCGCCGAACCGCTGACCTTCGGCATGACGTTTCCGTTCTCGACCCACAATTACCAGCTGCGGTTCTGGATGGCCGCCGGCGGCGTCGATCCCGACGAGGACGTTCGCCTGGTGGTGTTGCCGCCGCCCTACATGGTGGACAGTCTCGCCAACGGTCATGTCGATGCCTTCTGCGTCGGCGCGCCCTGGAATTCAGTCGCGGTCGATCTCGGCGTCGGCCACATCCTGCATTTCGTCTCCGATATCCTGGTCCGCGCGGTGGAGAAGGTGCTGGCGGTCAGGCAGGACTGGTCGGAGAAAAATCCGGCCGTGCTGGCCGCCCTGATACGGGCGCATGATCGCGCCGCCGAATTCATCGAGCAGCCGCACAACCGCGCCGAGGCGGCGCGCATCCTCGGTGCACCCGAGCGCATCGGTGTCGATCCGGAGGTGATCCAGCGAACGCTCGACGGCCGCCTCAAGATTTCGCCCGACGGGACCTTGCGCGAGAGCAACCGCTATCTGCTGGTGGGTCGGCAGGGCGCGGCGCGGCCGGACCCCGCTCAGGCCGCCTGGCTCTACGCCCAGATGGTGCGCTGGGGGCAGACCCCGATCAGCCCGGAGGCGCTGAAAGTCGCCATGGCGGTATTCAGGCCGGACCTGTACGACGCAGCCCTTGGACGCGCGGCGAAGCCGACTGAGGCCTCCGACGGGATCGGCGCCTTCGCAGGACCTGCCTTCGACGCCAACGACATTGCCGGCCATCTGGCCGCGTTCAAGATCGGTCGCAGGAGCCCCTGAGGCGGCGGTTGGAGCGATGCTGGGCACCCGACCCAACCGTCTAATTTTTAGGCGATCTGCTTGAATCAGCGGTGACCCACGGCGGCCCGTTCCCAGCTCCAGAACACAACCAATTGAATACGCTATCGATTTTATTCGAATCGGGGTGGCACGCAACTTGAATGTTGCAGTGCAGCCAGCCGTCGCAGATGCCCGCTGGCCTACGTCCAAGATGGATTTCCGCAGCAACGAAGCTGGTCGGGCCCGTTCGAACGTCACGAACGCGGTCGCTGTCCCTTTTCGTTGAAGCCACCCGTCGTGGCCGCAGGAGCTTCGTCGCGCACCATGAAACTAGAAACGCTCTCAGTCGACTTTACCGACGAGCAGAAACGCTACCTCGAAGGATTCACGACGGGGCTGCAGATCAGCCGGGTCGGGCGCGGCCTCGGCGGCGGCGGCGCCGCGGGTAAAGCCAATGCGGAGCCGACCGGCCCGGAAGCGTCGCACATCAAGGCGCAGGACCGCACGCTTGCCGCGGGCAAGAAACTCGTCGACCAGGAAAAGTGGAAGCGCGAGCAGCATCCGTTCGACGCCTATCCGCGGCTGAAGGAGCAGGCGCTGGCCGATGCGCGACCGTCGCCGGCGGATAATTTCCGCTGGCGCTATTACGGCCTGTTTTATGTCGGGCCGACGCAGGACTCCTATATGAGCCGTCTGCGGATTCCGAACGGCATCATGAAGCACTGGCAGCTTTCCGGGCTTGCCGATCTGATCGAACCGCTATGTGGCCCGTTCAGCAACGTCACCACCCGCGCCAACCTTCAGGTGCGCGAAATCCCGCCGAAGCACGCGGTGATGCTGATCGAGGGCATTCAGGACCTCGGCCTGTGCTCGCGTGGCTCCGGCGCCGACAACATCCGCAACGTCACGGGCACGCCCACAGCCGGCATCGATCCCCAGGAATTGCTCGACACCCGTGAATATGCTCGGGAATGGCACTACCACATCCTCAGCGACCGCTCGCTGATCGGCCTGCCGCGCAAATTCAACGTCGCTTTCGACGGCGCCGGCAAGATCGCGGTGCTGGAAGACACCAACGACATCGCCTTTGCCGCGGTCGAGGTCAAAGACGGTTTTGATGTCGAGCCAGGCGTCTGGTTCAAGCTCGGCATCGGCGGCATCACCGGCCATAAGGATTTCGCCACCGATACCGGCATCATCGTCAAGCCGGCCGATGCGACCAGGGTTTCGGACGCCATCGTCCGCGTCTTCATCGACCTCGGCGATCGCACCAACCGGCTGAAGGCGCGATTGAAATACGTCATCGACGGCATGGGCATGGAAAAATTCCTCGTGCTGGTCGAGGAAAAGCTCGGCCATGCCTTCACGCGCGTGCCGCCGGAAGCTCTCGCACCCCGTCCGGCGTTCGACCGATCAGCCCATATCGGCGTCCACCAGCAGAAGCAGGACGGCCTGAACTGGATCGGCGTTGCGCTGCCCTTGGGCAAGGTGACCTGCGACCAGATGCGCGGCCTCGCAAAGATCGCGCAAGATCTCGGCGATGGCGATATCCGCCTCACGGTCTGGCAGAACCTGCTGATATCAGGCGTGTCCAACGACAAGGTGGCGCTGGCCACGGCCGCGATCGAGGCGATCGGCCTTGCGATCAAAACCTCGGAACTCCGTGCCGGACTGATTGCCTGCACCGGCCGTGCCGGCTGCAAGTTCGGCAATGCCGACACCAAGCGCACCGCGTCCCGGATCGCGGACTGGTGCGACCCGAGGGTGCCGGTCGAGACCCCGATCAATATCCATCTCACCGGCTGCCACCATTCCTGCGCGCAGCATTACATCAGCGACATCGGAATGATCGGCGCGCGCATCGCGGTCGGCGATAGCGACGACACAGTCGATGGTTTCCATGTCTTCACCGGAGGCGGCTTCGGTCCGCAAGCCGAGATGGGGCAGGAGGTGTTTCACGACGTCACGGCAGAGGATGCGCCTGTTTATGTCGAGCGGTTGCTGAAGGCCTACGTCTCCCATCGCACCTCGCCCGACGAGACGTTCCTGACATTCGCGCGCCGCCATGACGGCGAGACGCTGCGCAAATTGGCCGATGCCGAGGCTCATACATGAACCAGATGACACCACCTCCCAGGATCGAGATCATTCCCTCCAGCGCGCCGTTTTCCGATGCGCAACGCTCCTGGCTCAACGGCTTCTTTGCCGGGCTGCTGACGGATGGCGGTCCGACGCCGATGTCGTCGGAGCAGGGTGCGTCGATGCTGCAAGGCCCCGGCGGCGATGGCGACGACGGCGAGGCGCCCTGGCACGACCAGACCATGCCCATCGCGGATCGCATGAAGCTTGCCGAAGGCCGGCCGCTGCGCCGGCGCATGATGGCGGCGATGGCGCAGCAGGATTGCGGCCAGTGCGGCTACAATTGCCACGACTATTCGGACGCGATCGCGAGCAAGGCCGAACCGCGTCTCAATCTCTGCGTTCCCGGCGGCAAGGAAACCGCCCGGATGCTCAAGGCGCTGAACGAGGAACTGGAAAAGGCGCCGGCGGCCTCTGCGGGACCGGCGGCGGCTCCTGCCGCGGCAGTACCTGCGGTCGTGGTGGAGCCCGGCCGTTCACGCGACAATCCGGTCGCGGCCACCTTCCTGTCGCGCCGGCTGCTCAACAAACCCGGATCGGAAAAGGAAACCTGGCACATCGATTTCGATCTCTCGGGCGCCGGCCTCGACTATGTCGTCGGCGATTCCTTCGGGATCTTTGCCCGCAATGATCTCGGCCATGTCGACCAGATCATTGCCCTGTTGGGCGCCTCGCATACCACCAAGGTGCGCGGCAAGACGCTGCGCGAGGTGCTGGCCGACGAGGTTTCGCTGTCGCCGGCGCCGGACAGCCTGTTCGAACTCGTTTCCTACATCACCGGCGGCGCGCAGCGCGAGAAGGCGCGGGCGCTGGCGCAGGGCGAGGATCCCGACGGCGATGCCGCCACGCTCGACGTGATGGCAGCGCTGCAGAAATTTTCCGGCGTGCGCCCACATCCCGAAGCCTTCGTCGAGGCGCTGGAGCCGTTGCAGCCGCGGCTATATTCGATCTCCTCGTCGCATAATGCGACGCCCGGCAAACTGTCGCTGACGGTCGACTGCGTGCGTTATGTGATCGGCAAGCGCAAGCGCATCGGCCTCGCTTCCACGTTCCTCGCCGAGCGCATCAATCCGGGCGACGAGCTCAAGGTCTATGTGCAGAAGGCCCACGGTTTCGCGCTGCCGCAGGATCCCAAAGTGCCGATCATCATGATCGGGCCGGGCACCGGCATCGCACCGTTCCGCGCCTTCCTGCTCGACCGCAAGGCGACCGGCGCGCAGGGCAAGAACTGGCTGTTCTTCGGCCATCAGCGCAGCGCGTCGGATTTCTTCTATGCCGATGAACTGAACGCGATGAAAACCTCGGGCTTGCTGACGCGGCTGTCGCTGGCCTGGTCGCGCGACGGCGACAAGAAATTCTACGTGCAGGACCGCATGCGCGAACTCGGCCGCGAAGTCTGGACCTGGCTGGCCGATGGTGCGAACATCTACATCTGCGGCGACGCCAAGCGGATGGCGAAGGATGTCGAGCGCGCGCTGGTCGATATCGTCGCACAGTTCGGTGCGCGTTCGACCGACGAGGCGGTGCTGTTCGTCGCCGACCTCAAGAAGAAGGGCCGGTTCCAGCAGGACGTCTACTGACGGAACCGGTCAATCCGCATCAAATTGCAGCGAATAAAATTCTCGCCGGAATCCCCGGCGGAGAATTTTAGGCTGTAAGCGAACTCCATTTGGACGTCGGCATCGCTATTTTGTCGGTCATCTTGCATCAGGCAGCAAACAGCCCTTCATTATGGGGCCATGCTGCGTTGGAGATCGACCATGCGCGAACTATCGGCGGAGGCCCGCCTGCACCTGCACGCGCGCCAGCTTTCGCGACAGACCGGAACCGGGTTTCATACCGCGGCGCTCTACGGCTCACTTGCGCTGATCGCAGCGGTGGTGTTCGGCACGCTGTCGGTTCATCCGTTCTAGGAAACCATCAAGCCATCCCGCTCCCTCATGGTGAGGAGCACGTCCGGCAGCGCGCTTGCGTTGCCGGGCGCGCGTCTCGAACCATCCGGCACATCGCCTGCTGCCATCCTTCGAGACGCCGCGCGCAAGAGCGCACGGCTCCTCAGGATGAGGTCGGTGGGTGTGATTAGCCCGCTGTCGTGAACGGCGCCACGTCGATCTTTGCAGCCTTCAGCGCCTGTCGGATGCCTTGCGCGATATCCACCGCGCCCGGGGTGTCGCCGTGAATGCACACGGTGTCGGTGCGCATCTTGATCACCTTGCCGGTGACCGAGACCACGGCGCCGTCCTGCACCATGCGCACCACGCGCTCGGCGACTCTTGCTGCGTCGTGCAACACCGCGCCGGGCTTGCGCCGCGACACCAGCGAGCCGTCGTCTTCATAGGCGCGATCGGCGAATACTTCGTGCACCATCGGCAAATTGGCGGCTTCGCCGGCCTGCACCAGTTTTGAGTTGGCGAGCACCACGAACACCAGGTTCGGGTCGACCGCCCTGATGGCGGAGGCGATCGCCTTCGCGGTCATGTCGTCCTCGCAGGCGACATTGGACAGCGCGCCATGCGCCTTGACGTGCGTCACCCTGTGACCGGCCGCGGTGGCGATCGCCTGCAGCGCGCCGATCTGGTAGGCGACGAGGTTTTCGATCTCCGACGCCTTCATGCCGGGAAACGGCCGCCGTCCGAAGCCGTGCAGGTCGCGGTAGCCCGGATGCGCGCCGATGCTGACGCCGCGCGCCTTCGCAAGGTCGACCGTCCTGCGCATGATGTCGGCATCGCCGGCATGGAAGCCGCAGGCGATATTGACCGAGGTGGCCAGCTCGATCATGGCGGCGTCATTGCCCATTTCCCAGGCGCCAAATCCTTCGCCGAGATCGCAATTCAGATCGACTGTCTTCATGTTGTTCGCTCGCTTTTGTTCAGGGCGACCATGTCGCCGCATCGACGGCGCTGACGGCGGCGCCGGCGACGTTGGCATCTTGCAGCGCTTCGATGTTCAGATCAAAGTTTTCGATCGGCCGGACACGGTCGGGCAGGGTGCGCAGGAACTCGGCCGATTTCCTGTACTCGGCCTGCGCTTCCGCCATGCTGACGGCCTTGAACCGGAAAGGCTTTCCCGCCGGGGTCTGGGCGAACCGCCCGAGATCGGCTGAAATCACGGTGGCGATCTTGGGGTAGCCGCCGCTGGTGCCGCGATCGGGCATCAGCACGATCGGCGCGCCATTGCCGGGCACCTGGATGCTGCCGTTGACGGTGCCGTCGGAGACGATGTTGTGGCCGTGCAGATGTTTGATCACGGGGCCTTCGAGCCGGTAGCCCATGCGGTCGCTGGTCGCCGATATCTTCCACTCCGACTCCAGAAACAGTTGTTTCTGGGCGTCGTCGAATTCGTCGTCCTGCGGACCCAGCACGACGCGGATCGGCGCCTCCGTCTCCGCGGGAAGATCGATCCGACGCTCGGCCGCGCCGCTGGCGGTTGCCACCTGCAATTCGTCGCCGGCCTGCAGCGGGCGCGGATAGGGACTGCCGAGGCCGGCGCGGGCATTGACCGCGAGACTGCCGAAGGTCGGCTCGCCCGCGATGCCGCCCTCTATTGCGAGATAACTGAAGGAACCAGCGCGCGCAAAGCCCAGCGTCAGCGTCTCGCCATCGGCGATCGTCATGGAGGTGTTGAATGCCGCGGCATGCCCTGAGATGTCGGCATTGCGCGAGGCGCCCGCCAGGGCGACGCGGACCGCGCCGTCTCGCGCGGTGAACGCGGCGCCAAACGGACCGATCTCGATCGCCGCCGCCATCGGTGCGTTGCCGGCCAGTACATTCGCCGCGGCCAGTGCGAGCCGATCCATCGCGCCGCTCGGCGTCAGCCCGTAGCGCTGGGCGCCGTGCCGACCGCCGTCCTGCACCGAGCTTGCGGGTCCGATCGCTGAAATCACGAGCTTGGTCATGCGGCGATCAATTCAGCGACTATCTCGCCAGCTTCGGCGGCGCGGTCCTGATCCGCGAAGGTTTTGGCGTCGACCGCGGCAAAGGTGACGGCGTCGCCGGGTTCCAGCAGGAAGGTGGGGTCGCGATGCAACTGATAGGTACGGACCGGCGTCCGTCCCAACAGATGCCAGCCGCTCGGTCCGGCGAGACACTGCACGCCGGTCTGCACACCTCCGATCGAGATCGTGCCGGCCGGCGTCAACAACCGCGGATTTTGCCGCCGCGACATGTGCAGCGATTTTTCCAACCCGCTGAGATAGGACCAACCCGGCGTAAAGCCGATCATGGCGACCCGGTAATCGCCGGCGACATGCCGCGCCACGATATCGTCGGGCGTGGTGTTCAGCGCTTTGGCGACGTCCTCGAGATCGATGCCGTGCTCGCCGCCATAGACCACGGGAATGCGCCAGCGCCGGGTTGTGGTGACCGGCGGAACCGGCAGCCGCGCCAGTGCCACCAGTTGCCCGCTCAGCGCGTCGAAACCGATCTGCACGGGATCGTAATGCACCAGCAGGGACCGATAGGTCGGCACCGTCTCGGTCACGCCGGCGATCGGCTCACGCGCGATCGTGCGATCGAGCGCCAGCACGCGCTGGTTGGCCGCGTCATCGATGTTACGGCTGAATTCCACCGTGATGGCGCTGTCGCCACTGGGCAAAAGACGGGGCGGGGGGAGCGTCGCGGACATGACCTCATGACTCTTCGGCGGATATCATGCTCTAGCGTGTTTTGCGCTGGAGTGGAATTCGCTTCGCGCAAATCAGCCTGCAAGTTCAATAAATTAATCCGCACACCTGTGATAAGAGGTGATGATCGCACCGCGCGATGCAGACCCCCAGCCAACGCCACTTGACGCGATGGCCGGGCCCCGCAAGATGCGCCGCCCATCAATCCCGACCGGAGCCGATTTCTCGATGTCCCTGACCCCTGAAGCGATCGCGACCCTGTCGCGCGTGTCCACCGCCACCATCACCACGGTTCTGCTCAAGAAGGGCCTGCGGAACGTCTGGATGCGGGGTTCGCGACCGCTGCGGCCGGGACAGCCCCGGCTGGTAGGGCCGGCCTTTACGCTGCGTTTCGTGCCGGCGCGGGAGGATCTGGCGACGCCGGAATCGTGGTCGTCGCCGATCTCGACCCGGACCGCGATCGAGGCCATGCCCGAAGGCTGCATCGCGGTGGTCGACGCCATGGGCGTCACCGACGCCGGCATCTTCGGCGACATCCTGTGCGCCCGCATGGCCAAGCGCGGCGTGGCGGCGCTGGTGACCGACGGCGTGGTGCGCGATCTCGAGGGCGTGCTCGGCACCGGCCTGCCGGTGTGGTGCGACGGTTTTGCGGCACCGCCCTCGGTCGCCGGGCTGACGTTCGTCGGCTGGGGCGAGCCGATCGGCTGCGGCGGCGTCGCGATCTTCCCGAATGACATCATCGTCGCCGACCAGGACGGCGCCGTGGTAATCCCGGCGGCATTCCTCGACCTCATTCTGGCCGAAGGCGCTGAGCAGGAGCGCATGGAAGCCTGGATCGTCGATCAGGTGAATGCCGGCGCGGTATTGCCGGGCCTCTATCCCATGAACGCCGAGACCAAGGCGCGCTACGCCGCTTCGAAGAAATAATCAGGGCGCAACGATAAAGCGTCGGCCACAAGGAGGACTCCATGGATATCTATCTCGCGGGATCGCGACCGACACGCCGGGCGCCCAAGGAGCATTTCACCGGCACGGTCTGGCAGGATCCGATCATCGCCACCGAGGCCCCGGCGCGGGTCGCCTCGAACCGCGTCTCCTTCGAGCCGGGCGCGCGGACCAATTGGCATACGCATCCGCTGGGGCAGACGCTTTACGTCCTCGCAGGTGTCGGCCGGGTCCAGACCAAGGGCGGCCCGATCCATGAGATACGGCCGGGCGACGTGGTGTGGATTCCCGCCGGTGAAAAGCATTGGCATGGCGCATCACCGACCAACGGCATGACCCACGTTGCGATGCAGGAAGCGCTGGACGGAAGTTTCGTCAACTGGATGGAGCCGGTGACCGACGCGGAATATGCGGCGAAGGTCGGGTGATTAACTGCGTGCCCCGGACGCAGCGCAGCGCCATAAGCGCGTTCACGCGCGTCTTCGACGCGCTATGGCGGTGCGCTGCTGAGCCGGGGCCATCTTCTGTGGGTGATGCGTGGGTCCCGGCCCTGCGGTGCACCGCCGAAGAGGCACTGCACAGCGTCCGGGACACGAGCGCAGCCTAGTTCAACCGGCTCCAGGTCTGGCCGCCGCAGAACATGCCGCCGAAAGCGCAGCCCTGAACGCGCAGCCGGTCCGACCCTTTCAGTGCGATCGTCGAATCATAAGTGCTGCCGCTGCTCGGATCCAGAATCCGTCCGCTCCACTTGGCGTCCTTGGCGGGCTTCATGTTGATCAGGACCTGTTCGCCGTTCTGGTTCGACTTGGCGTCGACGGAATACCCGCAGAGGTTGGGGCCGCATTGCTCGATCCGGACCTTGCCTTCCTTCTCTTCGGTCAGCCACACGCCGAGCGGCGAGTTGGCCGCGGCGGCTGCCTGCGGCTGCGGAGCAGGTGCCTGGGCGGGCGCCGCGGGAGCCGTCGCAGCGACAGGTGCGGGGGCCGGCTGCGCAGCAGCACGGGTCGGCGGATCCGGCTGGGCCTGCGGCACGGGCGCGCTGGGGGGAGGCTGGGTCGCGGTCGCGGCGGGAGCCACTGCGGCGGTTGCGGGTGCAGCAGCCACGGGAGCCGGCGCAGGCTCGATTGCGGTGGTCGCGGGCGCCGGAGCCTGTTGGGCCGGCGCAGATGCGGCGGCCGGTGCTTGTGGATCGCTCTTCGCTTGCTGCGGCGGCTGTTTGCGCAACCGGTCGCTGTCCTGGTCGTCGCGCGAGCGTTTGGCTTTCTTTCCGGTGTTGTCGTAGACGCCCGGGATCGAAACCGTGCCGCGATCGGGATCAATGGTAATGGTGCGTCCGCCGTAATCGAAGGTGTACTGGGCCTGCGCGGCGGTGCTTGCCAGCACAAATGCGGCGATCACAAAAAGCGTTCTCATCAAGACCTCCTGAACAGGTGAAACCTCAGTATTCACCGTACGTTGCGACAGTCTCCTGCAACGTGACCTACATCACTTTCATGGCAATGAGTCGTGGGCTAACAGATTTGGTTCAATAGGCGTTTGAGCAGCCAGTTTAGGTGACGGCGACGGACACGGTCAATTTTGGCGCCGGCCTCCCTCCGGCGCCCGAAAATTACATTTCGCCGACGTCCTTGCGGACCAAATTCGCCGCGGCGGCGCGTCCGGACATTTCGCTTCGGATCTGCTCGAAGCGCTGCCGCGCCTCGCTCGCGCGATTGTCCACAAACCTGATCGCTTCATCCGGCGCCAACGGTCCGCTGACAACCGGCGCGGAATTCTCGCCGATCGTCTCGTCGACAAAATATTCGTCATTGGCCTCGCGGCGAACCGTCCACCTGAAGCGGATCGCAGCCATCGGGCCGGGGCCGATTTTCGAATAGCCCTCAGCCTCGATCGGCTCGGGCGCAACAGGCACAACGGGCCGATCCTCCACCGCCGATTTCTCCGGTCCCGCCGATATCTCCGGCTCGCGTTGGGTTTCCGGATGATCGAGAATGCTGGCAATGGCCGCCAGCGCATGATCGGTCGGGTCGCTTTGATTCAAGATTTGAAGCCTCCGGCTTTCCGTGAACAGGCGAACAGGCGGAACTCCGCTGCCAGCGCCGAGTTCCCTTCCTCGCTCCTGAATGAGGCTGAGTTTTGTCAGTTTACGCGCAAACCGGAGGCAATTTGCCCTTCCAGGGCCGCGCCTGCTCCAGTTGAGCCGCCAGGCGGAACAAGGTTGCTTCGTCGCCGAAGCGTGCGGAAAACATCATGCCGAGCGGCAATCCGGCCGCATTCCATGCCAGCGGCACCGACATCGCAGGCTGGCCGGACATGTTGAACATGGCCGTCGCTGGCATGTAGCGCCGCAGGATCGGGGCGATATGCGACAGATCCTCCGACATCGTATTGAGTTCGCCGATCCGCAGCGGCGGCGAACAGAGCGTCGGGCACAGCAGCACATCGCAGCGCTCGAAGAACGTGGCGAGGGCGCGCGAAATCTGGAACGCGGCAAGTTGCGCGGCGACATAGTCGGTTGATGTCGCCTTTTGCGCGTTATGCGCGCTCGCCAGCGTCAACACTTCGAAATCGTCTGAAGTCATGGCGCGGCCGAAGAGCTGCTCGGCAAGCCGCACCGTCAGCGCGGTGTTGGCGGCCACGATGGTCGACATCACCACCGCCGGATCGGCGGCCAGCACCGGCGCGCGTTCCTCGACGTGATGGCCGAGGCCGGCGAGCAGCGCTGCGATCTCGCGCGTCGCCGCGGCGATTTCCGGATCGATGGCGTCGCCATACGGCGACTTGTCGGTGAAGGCAATGCGCAAGCGGCCGGGATCGCGGCCGACTTCCTCGAGGAAGGGCCGCTCGGGCTGCGGCGCCACATAGGGGCTCGACGTTTCAGGCCCGTGAATCGCATCCAGCATCGCCGCACTGTCGCGCACGCTGATGCTGACGACATGGCCGCAGGAAAATCCGCCCCAGCCTTCGCCCCGATCGGGCCCGAGCGGGGTGCGCGCCCGGGTCGGCTTCAACCCGAACACGCCGGATGCGGAGGCCGGAATCCGGATCGAGCCGCCGCCGTCGCTGGCATGCGCGACCGGCAGTATGCGCGCCGCGACCGCCGCGGCGGCGCCGCCGGATGAGCCGCCCGACGAATGCGCCAGATTCCACGGATTGCGGGTCGGCCCGAACAGGCGCGACTCGGTGGTCGGCATCAGACCGAACTCCGGACTGGAGGTCTTGCCGAAGATCGCGAGGCCGGCGTCGAGGAAGCGCTGGGCGAGGGTGCCGCTGTGGTTGGCAACATTGTTCTTGTAGATGCTGGCGCCAAAGGTGGTCCGCGTGCCCTCGAGCAGTTCCAGATCCTTGAGCAGAAACGGCACGCCGGTGAAGGGACCATCGGCCAGCCCCTTGTCGATCTGCCGCTTCGCATCGTCGTAATGCTTGACCACGACCGCGTTGATCTGTGGATCGACCCTGGCGGTGCGGGCGATCGCCTCGTCCAGCAGCTCGGTGGCGCTGACCTGCTTCTTGCGGACGAGATCGGCGAGGCCGATCCCGTCATAGTTGCCGTATTCCTTGAAAGCCATGCGGATATCCGTGGGGAAGTGCCGAAGCGTTTCATTCAGGTCGGACGCGGTCGCACCCAGCTCAGCCGAGCACGTCCTGGTTGATGACGTTCTGGCGCAGCGGCTGGCCGTCGAGCGCGCTCAGGATATTGCGGGCGGTTTGCTCGCTCATCCGGTCGACCGCCTCCCGCGTCACACCCGCCACGTGCGGCGCCATGATGACATTGGGAAGCGCGAACAGCGAATGGCCGGACGGCGGCGGCTCCTGCTCGAACACGTCGAGACCCGCGCCGGCAAGCTTGCCGGACGACAGCACGTCATACAGCGCCGGCTCGTCGATGATGCCGCCGCGCGCGGTGTTGATCAGGTAGGCGGTCGGCTTCATGCGCGCCAGCCGCGCCGCGTTGAACATCCCGACGGTCTCGGGGTTCTTCGGACAGTGAATGCTGACAAAATCGGCGCGCGGCAGCGCCGCATCGAGATCGGCGATCGGCTCGCAGCCGGCGGCCGCAATTTCGGCGGCGGGCTTGTAGGGGTCGTAGATCAGGACGTTCATTTCCATGGCCAGGCAGCGCTTGGCGGTGCGCGTGCCGATGCGGCCGAAGCCTATGATCAGCACGGTCTTGCCGTAGAGGTCGTAGGGCAACATGCCGAGCCGGCTGGCCCATTTTCCGTCCTTGACGATGGAGTGCATTTCGACCGCGCGCTTGGCCAGGGTCAGCATCATGAACAGCGCCTGTTCGGCAACCGACGGCGAATTCGCGGTGCCCGCGACCATCAGCGGGACCTTGCGGCGGCTCAGCGCGGGAACGTCGACGGCGTCGAAACCGACGCCGATCCGGGTCACCACCTTCATGTCGCCGGAGGCCTCCAGCTCCGGTTCGCCGAACCGGGTGGCGCCGAGCGCGACGCCATGGACCGGCGCATGCTCCCTGAGCTTGGCCTCGAAATCCCCGGCGGAAATCATGTTCGGGAATTCGACGAGGTCGAGGTCGTCGCGTGCCTGCAGCAGAACTCTTCCGGCCTGCGAAAACGATTCAGTGATGAAGATTTTCTTCTTGTTGGTCGTCATTCGCGTGCCCCTGCTGCGTTTCTCGTCGTGCGGTCGTCAAATGACGGCGCCTGTGGCCTCATTTAGCAGGTGCATATTGTTGAGGTCTATCGCCAATCGCATCGGGGCGCCCGCGCGCGCGTCGGCGTTGGGATTGACCCGACCGCAGATCTCGACACCCTCCATGATGAAATAAATCATCGTCTCCATGCCCATCGGTTCGATCACATCAAGTACCGCATCGAAGTTCTCGACGCCGGGCTCCGCGTGCGGACTGGCTTCGGTGATGTGTTCGGGGCGCAGGCCGAGCTGCAGCCTGTCGGTCCGCGACACGTTCTTGTAACGCTCGGCGCGGGCCGGCGGCAGCGGGAAGGCGATGCTGTCGGTCAGGCGGATGTGCATCTTGCCGCCGACGTCCTCCAGCCGGCAGGCCATGAAATTCATCGCCGGCGAACCGATGAAGCCGGCGACGAAGCGCGTGGCCGGGTTGTGATAGAGTTCGTTCGGGGTCCCGATCTGCTCGATCCGGCCATTGTTCATGACCACGACCCGGTCGGCGAGCGTCATCGCCTCGACCTGGTCGTGGGTGACGTAGACGGTGGTGGTGCGGACCTTCTGGTGCACCTTCTTGATCTCGATCCGCATTTGCACCCGCAATTTGGCGTCGAGATTCGACAACGGCTCGTCGAACAGAAACACCTTGGGGTTTCGCACGATGGCGCGGCCCATCGCGACGCGCTGGCGCTGGCCGCCGGACAGCTGCTTCGGCTTGCGGTCGACCAGTTCGACGATATCCAGCATGCGGGCGGCTTCGTCGACCCGGGTCTTGATCTCGGCTTTCGGATAGCGCTTCAGCCGCAGTCCGAACGACATGTTCTCCGCCACCGTCATATGCGGATAGAGCGCGTAGTTCTGGAACACCATGGCGATGTCGCGATCCTTCGGCGGCACGTCGTTGACGACGTCGCCCCCGATCATGATATCGCCGTCGGTGATATCCTCCAGCCCCGCGATCATCCGCAGCGTGGTCGACTTGCCGCAGCCCGATGGTCCCACCAGCACGACGAATTCATGGTCGGCGATGTCGAGATCGATGCCGCGCACCGCCTCGACCTCGTCGTAACGTTTGACAACCTTGCGCAACGTGACGTCAGCCATTGAGTTCAACCCTTTGTCGCACCGGCGGTCAGGCCGGCAATGTAATAGTCCATCAGGAAGGCGTAGATGATCAGCGGCGGGGCGGCGCCGAGCAGGGCGCCGGTCATGATCTGTCCCCAGGCGAACACGTCACCCTTGATCAGGGTGGTGATGATGCCGACCGGCAGCACCAGCTGATCGGTCGACGTCGTGAACACCAGTGGATAGAGGAATTGCGCCCAGGACACCGTGAACGCGAAGATGGTCGCGGCGATCAGGCCCGGCAGGGCGACCGGAATGAAGATCCGCGTCAGCGTCTGGAACCAGGACGCGCCGTCGATGATGGCGGCCTCGTCCAGCTCCTTGGGGATGGAGGCGAAATATCCGATCATGATCCAGGTGCAGAACGGCACGGTCAGCGTCGGATAGACGATCAGGAGCACGTACCATTTGTTGATCAGCTGGATCCCGGTCAGATCGCCGAACACCACGAACATCTTGAACAGCGGCAGGAACAGCAGCGTCTCCGGGATCAGATAGGTGAGAAAAACCCCGGTTGCGAGCGTTGCCGAGCCCCAGAACCGCATCCGCGCCAGCGCGAATGCCGCCGGCACGCTGATCAGCATGGTGATGGTCACGACGAAGATCGAGACCAGCGCCGAATTGCGGAAGAAGGTCAGGAACTGGTTCGACGTCAGCAGTTCGACGTAGTTCGACAATGTCGGATGGTAGACCCACCACGGATTGGTCGCCGCCGAGATTTCGGCGCTGGTCTTCAGCGACGTAATCAGCATGTAGAGGGGCGGCACCAGCGCGAAGATCGCGAACAAGGTGAGGAAGAAGTACGACCATCGCAGCGCCCAGGTGCGGTCTCGGCTCATGCTGCGCAGTTTGACGGCGCGGGTCGGCGCTGATTTGTCGATCACGGCGGTGCTGGTCATCAGGCTTCATTCCCACGTTTGTTGATATCGCGCAGGATGAACACCGCCGCGATTGCGAGGATCGGTATCATGAACAGCGAGACGCTGGCACCCAGCGGGATGTCGCCGCCCTCGATACCGATGCGGAATGCCCATGTCGCGAAGATATGGGTGCGGTCGAGCGGTCCGCCGGCCGTCAGGATACGAACGATGTCGAAGTTGGCGAAGGTGACGATCAGGGAAAACAGCGTGGTGATCGCGATGATATTTCGCATCATCGGCAGCGTGACGTACCAGATGCGCTGCCACCAGTTGGCGCCATCGATGGCTGCGGCCTCATAGAGCTGATCGGGCACCGACTTCAGCGAAGCCAGATACATGATCATGAAGAACGGAGCGCCGACCCAGATGTTGACCAGGATGACCGAGAACCGGGCCCATCCGGTCTCTCCGGTCCAGGGAATCCGGTCGACGCCGACGCCCGCCAGCAGATAGTTGAAGGCGCTGTACGACGGGTCGAACAGCCACAACCACGCCAGCGTGCTCATGGCCGGCGGAATCACCCACGGCACCAGCAGCATTCCGCGCCACTTGCGCTGGCCCTTGGCCGGAATGTTGTGGACGAAATGGGCGACGACGAACCCGATCAGCGCCTTGAAGATCACGGCGGTGATCGCGAAAATGCAGGACTGCTCGACTACCAGCCAGAACGTCTCGCGGGTGAAGAGGAACTGGAAATTTCCAAGGCCGACGAAGCGCTGCATCGACTTGTTCAGGGTCGCCAGATGCAGCGAGTAGAACGCGGGATAGATGACCAGAAGCGAGATCAGCAGGATCAGCGGCAGCGTCATCAGAAAGGCCGCGGTGGATTTTCGCTTCAGCGCGGTTCGCAAACTGTCGCGCTTGCGTCTCTTTGGCGCAGCGGCGGCTTTGTTCCGTTCAACCGCGACATCAACCATGATGCATCTTCCTCGCGAAGCTCGATTTCAGATAAGTGAGATTTTTCCGCGTCGGGAAGCCGGCGCGCGCCGGTTCCCGATCGTGTCGGCAGGCGGGTGCCGCCGCGGCCCGCGTCGGGCCGTGGCGGCTGCTCCCCTCAGCTCCGCATGAAGCCTTCGAGTTCGCCTTGCGCCCAGGCCAGCGTCTTCTCCATGGCTTCGCCCCGGTAGTAACGCACGCACATCTTGGTCAGGGTCGCCTGGGTGTAGATCTGCTGGGCAATCTTCGGCGGCGCTCCCGCTGCCGAGATCGAAAGCTTCTGGTGGTTGTGCGGATTCGGATAGTGGTAGAGCGTCCCCTTCGGGGGACTTTCCTCCGCCCAGGTCTTCAGCGTGGTGAGTTTCTCGAACGCCGGCAAGTCGTAGCCGCCGCTCGCCGCCACCAGCTTCTCCACCGCAGCTGGTTGCGACAGATGCGTCAACAGGCTCTTGGCCGCCGGCTTGTTCTTGCCGAAGTTCCAGACGCTCCAGAAATACGGAAGGTATGGGGCAAAACGGCCCTTCGGTCCGATCGGGAAGCCGTGGGTCCAGCATTGCTCGGCGATCTGCGGCGCATCGCGCTTGGCGACAGCCCAGGCGCTCGGCGGGTTCATGATCAACGCGCCCTTGCCCGAGACCAGCCACCTGTTGTTGGAACCATCGTCCCATGCCGGCGCGTCCGACGGCAGGAATGCCATCAGCTTCTTGTAGTATTCCAGAACCTGCCGAACGTTGTCATTCTTCACGACGACGTCGCCCTTGGCATTGACGACCTCTGCGCCGAAAGACAGGAAGAACGCGCCGACGGTGTCGACGGAGTCGCTGGTTTCGCCAAGACCGATGCCGAAGGGAACGCCGCCCTTGTGGCAGTCCTCGGCCGCTTTCAAGAACGCATCCGTGGTCCAGGCATCGGCCTTCGGCGCCGCGCCGGCAGGGTACATGGCCTGGACGTCGATCTTGGCGTGCTGCTTCATCAGATCGATGCGGGAGCAGGGGCCCTTGATCTGGCTGCCGATGCAGGCCGGCACGGCCAGCCACTTGTCGCCGGATTTGCCGAGATACCTGACGGTGCCGTTGACTTCGCCGTTCTGCTTGATGAGCGCTTCGACGACATCGTTCATGGGCTCGAGCAGATCTGCCTGCGCATGTGGCCACCAGGTCGGCATCGCGAGAATGTCGTGGCCGGACTTGGCCTGGGCTTCGGCGGCGATGGTCAGGAGGTTCTTGTTGCCCTGGCTCGGGATGTAGTCGATCGTAACCTCGACTTTCTCCTTGGCGGCCCATTCATTGACGAGTTCGGTTGAGGCCTTGTTCGCTCCGGGCACCCAATGATCCCAGAAACCGATATTGAGTTTGCCGGCCGCATTGGCCGATCGGATATACGGCGCCGTTATCAGTGCCGCCGATGACATGGCGGTAGCAGCTACGAATTGTCGTCGAGAAAGCTTCTTCCGTGACATTGGCATTCTCTCCCTGGTGAGCCAATCAAGATGCGATTGGTGATCTCGTTTTTTGTTTTTCATCCGCCGCCGGGCAGGCCGAGATGGCATTGCAAGACGTCGCAGAGACTCCGTTATTGACGATCAGAGCAGAATTGCCGGCGTCTGTCGAGAAATCCGGTGCCGCAACCCGAAGAACTAACGTTGTGCTCAAACCGGCCGCAGCGGATTGTCGATGATCGGCGGTGATTGCTGAACCGGAAGCGCGCGGCCGGGCAGTGTGGCCTGGTGACGTATATTGCGCCGCACACATGCCGCGCGCGCTGCCATCTCGTATGGAATCGTGCATCCCGGGAGCGCAATCGCGCATCCCGGATGCGCAATCGCGCCGCAGGTTCCGTCGCGACCGGCTTGAGTTCGCGCCTGCGTTGGCGGTTTCACCGTGATGACCGTCGCTTTGCAGCATAGACGGGGCTGATGCGAAAACGATAATGTCCGACTCAACACCAAGCGCTGCCGGATCCGCGCCCGCCTGTCGCAATCACCATGGAGACCGACGAATGATCAACCCGACACCCGTAGCGCGTACGCGGTTGAGATTGCACCTTGTGCTTGGCGCAGTTGTTGCGATGCTGCTCGGCGCTCCCTCGACGGTAAACGCACAGGTGGTCGAGGGCGTTCAAAAAGGCGCTCGCGAAGGCAACAAGGCCGCCGGACCGGTCGGCGGCGTGTTGGGTGGCGCGATCGGTGGCGTGGTCGGCGTCTTTACCGGCGTCCTCGGCGCCGGGCAACAGAAGGCATCGCCGCCATCGGCGAATGAGAAACAAGGCAGCTCGGCAAAATCCGAAAAGGCTTCCAGGGGCAAGAAGGGCGCCAAGCAGAACGCCGTGCTGACCCAGGACGGTGCTCCGCAATTGACCGCCGAACAGATCGTGGCCAACAGCGATGCGAATATCGAGCGGATCAAGACTGAATTGAAGCTGACGCCCGAGCAGGAGAAGCATTGGGCCGGCTTCAACAGCGCGATGCACTATCTCGGTCACAACGGCGCCGACCGCCTCAATCTGCGCGTGGCACGCGCCAAGCGCGACCCGCCGGACGATATTATCGAGCAAATGCGCAACGAAGCCCAGTTCCTCAACGACCGCGCGGTCGACCAGCGCAATGTCGCCGATGCGGCCGAGCCGCTGTTTGCGAGCCTCGACGAAAAGCAAAAAGCGCGGTTCATCGAGGAGATGGTGCGGCTGAGCCGGGAGCGCGGGCTGGATTAGCGCGAATAGCCGGGCACGCGTGCCTCTGGGGTAGGGGTCGAAGGCGCGGCACCCGGCTATCCTGCCGCAGCGGCGCGGCCATTCAACTCGTCACGCAATATTGGGGAAACGCCGACCAATTCAGGCCCGAGTGATGGCTGACTCGGGGCGTTGTCGGGACATCCGACCGCTCCGACGAAAGCCTGTCGGTGCGCAAGGCGGATGCGCATGATGCGCTGCAGCTTGCCCGACCGGGCCCGGGGTTCTGAAGGGTGACTACAGATTGCCGCAGATGCCAGGCTCGTGCGAAGGGCGAGTCCAAGGCCCGCGGATGTTGCGGGTTCGCGGGAACGCAGCATGACAGAGCGCGATTTATTTATGGTTTGGCGCTAGGCTTTCGCGCAGATGCCAGCCAGGGCCGACGCCGATGGAAGAAAAACGAAAACACCCGCGCACCGAAGTCAATGAAACGGCTTTCGTTTCGTCCGGCGGCTCGGTCATGAGCTGCACGGTCCGGAACATCTCGGCCGAGGGCGCGGCCATCGATATCGAGAACCCGGCCTTCGTCCCCGCACGGTTTCGTCTGGTGATGGCCAATGGCTCGTCGGTCCACGAATGTCAGGTGGCCTGGATCCAGCGTAACCGTATCGGCCTGACCTTCGTCGAGACGGCGCCGACATAGCGCCGTCCGAACCGGGCAGGGGCGCCATGACGCTCCCCTCGATATGTTCTTGTTGGCGCCATCACCGGCGAGGGCGCCGTACAGAACGAGGGCAACGCGACCCGGTAGCGGCTACTTCTTCAGCAGCGGCTTCAGTATCTCTTCCAGTTCCTCGAACGACATGGCGCCCTTGAGCCTTTCGCCATTGACGAAAAACGTCGGCGTCGATTCCACCTTGATGACCTCATGGGCAAACCGCTGGTCGGCGGCGAGTTTGTCGAGCAGGGTCTGATCCCTGCCGCAGGTCTCGACAGCCTGTTCGGTCATGCCGGCCTGCTTGCCGATCACCCGCAAGGTCATGTTGGTCTGCGCCATCAGCATCTGCTGTTGCTGGAACAGGAGCTGGACCGTGCCGAAAAATTTCTCGGCATCGCCATTGGCGGCGCAGCGCGCCAGCATCGATGCCGCTGCGGCCTTGATGTCGAGTGGAAACTCCCGGAACACGAAACGCACCTTGCCGGTATCGATATATTTCGCGCGCAGCATCGGGAACACGTTTTCGCCGAACGTCGCGCAATGCGGGCAACTCATCGACGAATATTCGGTGATGGTCACCGGCGCGTCGGCGGGGCCGAGCGCCATGTCCGGCAGCGAGACCGGCTGTGCCACAAGAGCCGCGGTGGCGAGCTGCGCCATCGCGCCGCCGGTCGGATGCAGCGACATCAACCCGAGCAGTGCGGCAAAACCGGCCCGGGTCAGCGCGACCTTGAAGGCCCGGCGAAGTGCGACCAACCGACAGCTCCCTTGCAGGTCAGTTTCCTGCAATTCAGTTCCTTGACGTGCCGAGAATGCTGGCAACGGTCTTCGCCGTGATCGCAAGCCGCTCCGAGGTGCTGTGGGCTTTCAGCCGTTCCCTGGCGCGCTCCTCGATCAACAGGTCGATAAAGGCCAGCCGGCTGGACTCGTCGACGGCTTCGGCCAGCAGGGTCCGATAGCGGTGGTAGTCAAATCCCTCGTCCTGCTTACTCATCCCACGCCCCCGCGCACTATTTCCGGTTGAAGTGTCTATCAGCCTGCGGAGCGGTGCAACAGCCTGTTGCGAGCATGCCTCCCGTGCAGTGCTTGGTCGCCTCCGTGACGGTATGATTGGGGAGAGGGACCTATTTGGCTTGCTGGGTCTTGGGCCGGGCGGCTTCCTGGACGCGCACGGCCATCCAGGCATCGTATTCGGGCGTGCCACGCCGCGGCGGAACTCCGGAAGGGATGCCGCCCATCCAGTGCGGCATGTCCGCTATCCGTTCCCCCGCTGTTTTCCCTCCGGCGCAGGACGACAGCACGATGCATGCAAGGCACAGCAAGGCGCAATCAAGCAATGGCGGGAATCGATTCATCCGCGCGGGATGCCATGGCAATGTGGCGGTCCCGACCCGCAATCAAGGCCGGGATGGGACCACACAGGTTCCGTTAACCATGAGCAGCCTCGCCAACGCGTTGGTTGGAGCCGCTCCAGGCCGGTTCGCGCGGCAATTTTTCCGGCCGGAATGTTTGTTAACCAACGGCGTCTAACGTTGGCGTAATCGCGGGCCTCGTAACTCATACCGCGAGAACTAACGAAACCCGCCGTCCTCAACCGGCGGGTTTCTTCGTGAGAAAGATTGCCGATGTCGTTATCCTCAGCAAAAAATTATGCGCTTCGCGCCGCGCGGTCGCAGGACGAGAAAGAAGCGATCGAACTGCTCTCGAAGGCCATCCTGGAACTGGCCGCCTCGATCGAGAACACCGACGCCAAGGTGAAGCAGATCAACAAGTCCAAGGGGTGAAATGCAGGGGCTGACGGACGATCGCGTCGACGCAGTCTTCATCGCTTCCGGGGAGGGCGGTGACGTCCGGCGGTCGCCGGATCACCAGTGATCTTCGTTTTCGAGAATTCGCACTTCGGGCATTTGAAGACATGCTTCTCGGCGCCGTTGGCGGCGGGCTCTCGGCTTGCCAGTTCCATTCGCGTTCGACACATGGCGCAGCGAGGCGGCTTGATCGTCTCGAGGGGCGGGGCGGCTGGGGTGTCAGAATACGGCATGGCTCATCCAAGCGGTTTCGATGGCAGGATGGTCATGGCGGCTGACCACCAAGAGGTCCGACGGGCAGATCGGTTTTACAACAATGTCGGCGCGGCCGTTTCAGCGTGCCGTTCTAGCAAAAGTATTGGAGGCTAGGCACCACAACTTCAGCAGCATTTGCCGGCTTTGGTTTGGTGACAAGGTTAAGCTGAATTTCTGTCACGGCGGTCACGAACCCTACTTGACGTCGTCGATCTATTCGCAGAGCTTCCATCAAAAGCATTTCAATAAATTAATCAGTTTCCAGCCTGGCAGCACATTTTGCGCTGCAAATTACCACATTGATTCTTGGGCCGTGTGCTGACCTTCGCAATAGCAGCAGAAATTGCGACGGCTCACCCGAATCGGTGATCCGTTATCCAGATCCTGCCTCAACATCAGGATTAGGAAGTATTTGCCAAAGAGTTCTCGACCGGGTCCTTCCCGATCGCCAAAGACCCCGTTCATTTTTAATTCTTTTGGGAGGCACAGCCATGTCGATTATCCTCGGAACAAGCGGCAACAACACTCTCGTCGGCACAAGCAGCAGCGACCTCATCCTCGCCGGGGCTGGTAACGACACCATCGCCGCAGGCGCTGGCAATGATGTGGTGGACGCCGGCTCCGGGAACGACACGGTTGATGGAGGGGCAGGGAACGACCTGATTTACGGCGGTGCCGGCAACGATGCCCTGAATGGCGGTGCAGGTATCGACATTCTGATCGGCGGCGCCGGAAACGATTCTCTGGTCGGCGGATCGGACGCAGACGTCCTTGCCGGTGGCGCGGGAAACGACACTCTGGATGGTGGATCGGGGACTGACATCGTCAGCGGTGCCGACGGCAACGACACCCTTGTCTATCGCGTCAGCGAGAACGTCGGCTCGCTCGACCTGTATGATGGAGGCCATGGACGCGACACCCTGCGGGTTTTCGCAACCAGCGCCCAGGCGGCATCCAGCGGGTTTGTGGAGGACATTGCGCGACTGCGCTGGCTGATCGACCATACGGGCAGCGCGACCACCTTCCTGGACAGCCTCGGCCTGCAAGTCGTTTCGATTGAACGGGTGGAAGTCATTATCGTTGGCGGTGGAAGCAATACCGGTCCGACTGCCGTCGCCGACAATGTAGCCGCGATCGAAGACACCGCGATCACGATAACCGCGGCCTCCCTTCTGAGCAATGATACCGACCCCGATGCCGGCGACACCCGTACATTGGTGTCGGTCGCAAGCGGGCAGAACGGAACAGCAGTCCTCGATCAGTCCGGCAACGTCATCTTCACGCCCGCTGCCAATTTCTCCGGCACCGCGAGTTTCACGTATACGATGCGGGACGCCGCGGGCGCGACCTCGACCGCAACCGTTTTCGTCAGCGTAGCGGGCGTGGCCGACGCGCCGACGCTGACGGCGGGCAACGCCAGCGGTGATGAGGACACCGGGATTCCGCTTTCGATCGCCGCGACGCAGACCGACACGTCGGAAACGCTTTCGATCCTGATCAGCGGCGTTCCCGCGGGAGCGACGCTGAGCGCCGGCGCCGACAATGGCGACGGCACCTGGTCGCTGACATCGGCGGAGCTGAGCGGCCTGACGCTGATGCCACCCTCGAACTTCTCGGGCGCGATCGTCCTGACGGTGAGCGCCACCAGCGCCGACGGTTC
>NZ_JAURXB010000068.1 GCF_030654605.1 Bradyrhizobium sp. | reverse complement strand
GCGCGAGACGCCGGTCGCGATGGAATTGCTGATCGAGACAGCGCGCGGACTGGTCAACGTGGAGGCCCTCGCCGCGGCGGACCCGCTGGTGACCGCGTTGCATCTCGGCGTCGGCGACTTCGCCGCTTCGATCGGGGCGCGCAGCGCGGAAATCGGCGCGTCGCCGTCGGGATATCGCCATGTCGGCAACGCCGCAGACGGCCACCCCTCGGTGCCGCTGGACCTGTTCGCCTATCCGATGATGCGCCTGCTGGTCGCCGCGCGCGCCTTCGGGTTGCGCGCCATCGACGGCCCCTGCGGCGCGTTCCGCGACGCGATCGCCACCGCATCGACGGCAGCCAAGGCCGCCGCGATGGGATTCGACGGCAAACAGGTCATCCACCCCAGCCAGATCGAACCGACGCGAAACGCCTTCATCCCCTCGGACGAGGAACTGGCCTACGCCGAGCGCGCCATCGCCGCGCTGGAAGAGGCGGAGCGAAACGGACAAGGCGCTGTCACGGTCGACGGCAAGATGGTGGACTACGCCAACATCCGGATGATCCGGCGGCTGATGAATTTTCGGGGGCAGGATTGAGGGGCAGGCGGGGCCTCACCACAAAAGTTCGAAAACAACCCCATGTACAGAAAGGATGTATTTGAAATCACATCACAAAAAAGATGCGCCTTTGGCCGGATTCTGACCTGCTCACGCCCCCTCGCGAGGTCAGAGGGAGTATCCAGAGCGCGCCATCCTCATCCCTCGCTTTCCGGTGCAATCAGCGTCACGCTCGGGAAATAGTGCCGATAGCGTTGCGCATCGCGTGTCAGTAGCGGCAGTCCCTCAAGCTCTGCATGCGCTCCAATGAAAAAGTCAGGCAACACCCCGGTGCGTGGGCCGCCGGCGGCGCGATAACGCGCGAACGCCTTGCCAGCCAGAAACAGCGATTTCCGGGGCATCGAGGCGACGGTGATGCCAGCAACCGCCAACGCCGAATCGAACTCCTCAATGCTCTGGAAGCGAACTGAACTCTCCGCATAGATTACATCGTTGATTAGCAGCGGGCCGTGTAGCGCAGCTTCCTCAAGCTGTTGAAGCGCCCATTCCCACCAATTCGGGGTCCTGGTGAAGATATCGAGCAGGATATTCGAATCCACCAGCGTCACGGGTCATTCCCCGCGAGTCGTGGCCATAATCTCGTCGGTTGATGGACCGGGACCCGCAATACCGACCAACTTGGCGAAACGACTTGGCTGACGCGTGCCGTCAGCCTTTTCAATGACGATACTGCCGTCGGCAGCGCGCCGGAACGCAATCTGGCTGCCAGGACCAATTCCCAGATGGTCGCGAACCGGCTTCGGGATCGTCACTTGGCCCTTGCTCGTAACCGTGGTTGCCATCGCGAACTCCAAAGTAATACCTACAAATAATATGGTAATACGTCGCAAAGTGTCCAGTGCCGCCGATGGTTAATCGCGTCTTAACCTCGCCGTATCTATGGTGGTTTGATCCGTTTTTGCCGGTCTCGACGTGCGACCGGCTGCCCCGAGAGTGCTGGCGCTTTACGCATGGCAATCACCGCTTCATCACGTGCGCCGCAGGCCCCCGGCAGCCAGGAAGGCGAGCGCTCGCCGTTTTTGCGCACGGCCGAGCTGCTGGCGCCGTATCAGCCGGGTAAGCCTTTGATTGCGTTATCATTAGGCGAGCCGCAGCATCCCGTGCCGGACTTTGTCGGCCCGGTGCTGGCCAGGCACATCGCCGATTTCGGCCGTTACCCCATCGCCAAGGGCATCGAGCCGTTCCGCCGGGCCGCCGCCAACTGGCTCGCCCGCCGGTTCGAGCTGCCGCGGGCGATCGATCCCGAAACCGAGCTCTTGGTGCTGAACGGCAGCCGTGAGGGGCTGTTTTTCGCCGCGCTCACCGCGGCGCGCTATGTCGGCGAGCGCAAGGGCAGGCCCGCGATCCTGATACCGAATCCGTTCTATCCGGCCTATGCCGCCGGCGCCCGCGCCGCGGGCTGCGAAGCGATTTTCCTGCCGACCACGCTCGCCAACGGATTCCTGCCGGATCTCGACGCTCTCGACGACGCCACGCTGGCGCGAACCGTGGCGATCTACATCGCCTCGCCGGCCAATCCGCAAGGCGCGGTGGCATCGAGACAATATCTCAGCCGCCTGAAGCAGCTCGCCGACCGCTTCGGCTTCATGATTCTGAGCGACGAATGCTATTCCGAAATCTACACCAGGGAAGCGCCCGGCAGCATGCTGGAATGCGCCGGGCCGGATTTCACCAATGCGGTGGCGTTCCAGTCGCTGTCGAAGCGCTCCAACCTGCCGGGCATGCGGGTCGGCTTTGCCGCCGGCGACGCGAAATTTCTCGGCATGTTCCACGAGCTACGCAATGTGGCGGCCCCGCAGGTGCCGGTGCCGCTGCAGCAGGTTGCGGTCGCGGCCTACGCCGACGAGGCGCATGTCGAAGAGAATCGCAGGCTCTACCGGATCAAATTCGATCTCGCCGACCAGATCCTCGGCAATCGCTACGGATACCATCGTCCCGCCGGCGGCTTCTGTGTCTGGCTCGATGTGTCGGACCGCGGCGGCGACGAAGCCGCGGCGATAAAGCTCTACAGGGACGCCGGCGTTCGGGTGATTCCCGGGAGTTACCTGGCGCGCCCGCAGGCCGACGGCAGCAATCCCGGCGCCGGTTACATCAGGCTGGCGCTGGTTGCAGACAGTGAAACAACAGCCGAGGCGTTGCACCGGCTGGTCGAAACTTTGAAATAGTCGCGAAGGCCCCATGAGCATGCCAGCGATCGAACGCGTCCTTCCCCTGGTCGGCCATTTGCCGGCGTCCATCCGCGAGGCGCTGGCGCGGCGCCTGCGCGAACTCGCCGGACTTGCGCTGATCTCACTGTCCGGCGTGGCCACGGCGGCGCTGATGACCTGGTCGGTGCAGGATCCCAGCCTCAGCCATGCGACCTCGCGCCCGATCCGCAACATCCTCGGCTATCCCGGCGCGATCACCGCCGATCTGTTGATGCAGATCATCGGTCTCGGCGCCATCATGCTGATCCTCCCTGTCGCCGTATGGGGCTGGCGCATGCTGACCCACCGCACCTTCGACCGTGAAGCGCTGCGGATCGCCTGCTGGATTCTCTGCACGGTGATCTCGGCGGGCTTTGCCAGCTGCTGGGCGCATGGCGGAGCATGGCCGCTGCCGACCGGGCTTGGCGGCGTGGTCGGCGACGCGCTGGTGCGCGCGCCTGCCGTCGTGTTCGGACCGCCCGGTCTGGTCTATCGCCTCGTCCTCGGGGTCATCCTGTTCGCCGGCGTGGTGGCGACCTTCCTGTTCGCGAGCGGGATGGGCTCGCGTCCGCATGAAGCGGAACTGACTGACATCGAGGACGACGACGCACCGTTCGTGGAAGAAGACGATCGCGGCTCGGTCTCGCTCGGGTGGGTGTATCATGCCGTCATGAGCGCCAAGGCGCGGCTCGCATGGCTGTTCTCGCTGGCCTATCGCTCGCTGGTGGCGAGCGCGCCGCAGCCACGCACGGCCTCGTTCGAGCGCCAGGAACCCAATCTGGGCGGTCGCGCCGCGCCATCACTGGCACCGCAGGCCGAAGAGGATTTCGTCGACGAGGAAGAAGAAGACGAAGAGGAAGTTCCCGCCGCCCGTGCCCCGCGCAAGAAGGCCGCACCGCGCACGCCCCAGCGCAAGGCTTCGGAAAAATTCGAACTGCCTTCGGTGTCGGTGCTGACCGCGCCGAAAGCCGCGGACCGGCAGCCGCTGAGCAAGGCCGAGCTCGAAGCCAATTCGCGCGCGCTGGAAAGTGTGCTCGGCGATTTCGGCGTGCGCGGCGAAATCGTCAAGGCACATCCCGGCCCTGTCGTGACGCTGTACGAACTCGAACCCGCGCCCGGCATCAAATCCTCGCGCGTCATCGGCCTCGCCGACGACATCGCCCGCTCGATGAGCGCGCTGTCGGCGCGCGTCGCCGTCGTCCCCGGCCGCAACGCCATCGGCATCGAACTGCCTAACGCGCATCGCGAAAAGGTTTACTTGCGCGAATTGCTCACCGCCAAGGACGAATCAGTGGCCAAACTGCCGCTCTGCCTCGGCAAGAACATCGGCGGCGAATCCATCATCATCGATCTGGCGCGCACGCCGCACATGCTGATCGCCGGCACCACCGGCTCCGGCAAATCCGTCGCCATCAACACCATGATCCTCAGCCTGGTCTATCGGTTGCGGCCGGATCAGTGCCGCCTGATCATGGTCGATCCGAAGATGCTCGAGCTCTCGGTCTATGACGGCATCCCGCATCTGCTGACGCCTGTGGTGACCGATCCGAAGAAGGCCGTGGTCGCGCTGAAGTGGGCGGTGCGCGAGATGGAAGAGCGCTACAAGAAGATGTCCAAGCTCGGCGTGCGCAACATCGACGGCTACAACCAGCGCCTGCTCGAAGCCAAGACCAAGGGCGAAGAGCTGAGCCGCACCGTGCATACCGGCTTCGACAAGGAAACCGGCAAGGCGATCTACGAGGAAGAGAAGCTCGACCTCGATCCGTTGCCCTACATCGTCATCATCGTCGACGAAATGGCCGACCTGATGATGGTCGCCGGCAAGGATATCGAAGGCGCGGTGCAGCGCCTGGCGCAGATGGCGCGCGCCGCGGGCCTGCACGTGATCCTGGCGACGCAACGGCCGTCGGTCGACGTCATCACCGGCACCATCAAGGCGAACTTCCCGACCCGCATCTCGTTTCAGGTCACGTCGAAAATCGACAGCCGCACCATCCTCGGTGAAATGGGCGCCGAGCAGCTGCTCGGACAGGGCGACATGCTTTACATGGCGGGCGGCGGACGCATCAGCCGCGTCCACGGCCCCTTCGTCTCGGACGAAGAGGTCGAGAAGGTGGTGCGCCACCTCAAATCGCAGGGCCAGCCCGAATATCTCGAGGCGGTCACCGCGGAAGAGCCCACCGACGAAGACGGCGCGGTGTTCGATTCCAACGGCATGGGCGGCGGCGAGGGTGGCGGCGGCGACCTGTTCTCGCAGGCGGTGGCGATCGTCAAGCGCGACCGCAAGGCCTCCACCAGCTACATCCAGCGCCGGCTGCAGATCGGCTATAACCGCGCCGCGTCGCTGATGGAGCGAATGGAACTCGAAGGTATCGTCGGGCAGGCAAATCACGCCGGTAAACGTGAAATTCTGGTCGAAGAGGAAGAAAGCCGCTTTTGAACGTTACCGAGCCTGAAGGGACTGCCTGACGCGGCATGATATTTTCACGGAAAAACGATATCTCCTTGGGCCGAAAGCACGGTAAAATGGCAGTCAGGCAGGACGACACGTTGAACAGAAATCTGAAATCTCGAATGGCCAGACCACCTGCAACCCTCAGCATGCGCGCCGCGATGTACACCGGCATGCACACCGGCCTGGCGCTACTGATCGCGGCAGCCGTGGCCGGCGCGGCGACACCGTCTCAGGCGCAGACCGTTCCGATTCCAAAGCCCGCGCCGAAGGGCCGCGACGTGCAGCTCAGCGCATCGGAGCCGCTCCGCGCGCCGATGACGACCGGGACCACTCAGACGGCACCACCGAATCCGGTGATTCCCGATCCGCGTCGCAATGTTCCTGCCAATATCTTTGCGACGTTCGACGCCAACCAGAAGGCGCAGGCCGCCAAGGTGAGTTCCTATCTGTCGTCGCTGCAGACGCTGGTCGGAAATTTCGTCCAGGTCGGACCCGATGGCACCAAGATCAAGGGTGACTTCTACATCCAGAAGCCCGGCAAGGTGCGTTTCGAGTATGAGCCGCCGAGCCCGATCGCGATTATCGCCGACGGATCCTCGCTGGCGGTGCGCGACAGCAAGCTGGCGACCCAGGACATCTATCCGCTGTCGCAGACCCCGCTGCGGTTTCTGCTGTCGGATCGCATCGACCTGTTGAAGGATACCAATGTCGTCAGCGTGACCGCGGACGACCTGTTCATCAGCGTCACCATCGAGGAGAAGCAGGCGTTGATCGGCACCAGCCGCCTGATGCTGATGGTCGGCGCCAAGGACGGCCAGCTCAAGCAATGGACCGTGACCGACCCGCAGGGCTATGACACCACGGTCGCGGTCTACAATGTGGATTCCTCCAGGAAGCTCGATCCCGGCTTGTTCAAGATCGACTTCACGAATTACCAGACGCCGCCGGGCTAGCTTCCATCACTGCGCGATAAGCCGCCGCGATCATTGTGTCGATCTCGGCGGGCGGTTTTTGTTTTGGCAGAAACAGCCGCACCGCGCCGTAGGGCATCGCAATCAACGCTATCCGGCATTGCAGGTCCGAGCGGCCCGATCGCGCCGCGAATGCTCCGACGACCTTCATGGCGAATTTGTTGATAGCAGCCGCTTCACGCCGCAAATGCGCCGGCGTGCGCGCGTCGAGAAAATCTTCCTGCCGGCGGAGCGTGAGCAGGCTCGCAAGGTCTGGATTCTCGCGTGACCAGCGCGGCACTGTCAACGCCGCCTCGACGCCTTGTTCGGCGTTGGCCGCCGCATCAACCGCCGGCACAAAGGCGGACTGAAAGCTGCGCACCGCGAGCAGCCAGGCTTCGCCGAGAATTTCCTCGCGCGAGTCGAAGCGATGGTAGATCGAGCCGATAGTGGCGCCAGATGCGGCCGCCAGCGCCTGGATGGTGACCGGGCGGCCCATTGCCGCCTCGGCGGCGGCGGCCAAAAGCAGATCTTCCCGGGTGAACCTGGCGGCGCGGCCCATCCTCAGCTCCCTTGTTGATATTCTAGAATAATAGTTCTATTTTAGAGGCCGTCAATCGCACTGATTGTTCTGGAGAAAAAAATGCTCAATCCCGGATTTGCCTGCGCCAGCTCGCTGGCTCTACTCACCTTCGCCGTGCACACTTTTGTCGGCGGCATCTATGTCGTTCGTCCGCTGCTGGAAGTGGAGGGGCTCAGCAGGGCATCGCGCTGGCTGAATTATTATTGCTGGCACATGACCACCCTGACGCTGGTGATCATGGCCGTCATGTTCGGCTGGTCGGCCTACGAGCCAACCGCGCGCGGCTTCGGCGTGCTGTTCACGGTCATGGCCGCCGCGTTTTCCGTGCTGTGTATCGGCGTCGCGCTGAAGGGCGGCGTGCGGCCCTTTCGCTTTCCGGCCACCAGCCTGTTCGCGGCGGTGGCGGTCGCCGGCCTGTGGGGCGCCTCGCTCTAGGCGCATCGCCTGTGCAAAACCCGCAAGGCACGGCCTAAACCATGTTAAGACGCAGTCCCCATGCGCTTCTCCCTGACCACCTGGAATATCAATTCGGTGCGCCTGCGCATCGAGATCGTCGCCAAATTCCTCAAATCGGCGCGGCCCGACGTGCTTTGCCTGCAGGAGACGAAGTGCATCGACGACGCATTCCCGCTGAAGCGGTTCAAGCGTCTCGGCTATGAGCATGTCGCGCTGAACGGACAGAAGGGCTATCACGGCGTCGCGGTGATCTCGAAGCTGCCGTTCGAGAGCACCGACATCCGCACCTTCTGCGAGAATCTCGATTCGCGTCACATCTCGGTTTCGTTCGGCGAGAAGGCGCAGCTGACAAAACCGCTGGTGCTGCATAATTTCTACGTGCCGGCGGGCGGCGACATTCCCGATCCGGCGCTCAACCCGAAATTCAAACACAAGCTGCAATTTCTCGACGAGATGAAGACCTGCGAAGAGCTGCATCCGCGCGGCGACGCCCGGCATATCCTGGTCGGCGATCTCAACGTGGCGCCGCACGAGAACGACGTGTGGTCACACAGGCAGCTCCTGAAGGTGGTGTCGCACACCCCGATCGAAACCGAGAAATTGCTCGCCGCCCAGGCTCACGGCGAATGGTTCGACGTCGCGCGCGAGCGCATCCCGCTGTCGGAAAAGGTCTACACCTGGTGGAGCTACCGCGCCGCCGACTGGACGCTGGCCGATCGCGGCCGCCGGCTCGATCACATCTGGGTATCGCGCGCGCTGAAGGACGGTGTCAGCGATTTCCGGATCACCAGGGACGCGCGCGGCTGGGAGCGGCCGTCCGACCATGTCCCGGTGACGGTGACGCTGGAGGTGTGACGGTCGTCCCTGCGAACACAGGGACCCATAGCCACCGGCTTGAGTTTGGCGACGAGTGCGTCATCCATCTCGTTTCAACGAGAGCACAACGCGGTATGGGTCCCTGTGTTCGCAGGGACGACGGTCTCAAATGCTCAGCTTGGCGCCCGCCATCAGGATGTCGCTGGCAAGCTGGCTGGTGCGGGTGGCGAATTCGTCGCGCAGCCGGCGGGCCGCGGCGGGGTCGCTTTCCAGCACGCGCTGAAACAGGCTGCGCGCGACCCGGATCACCGAGGAGTTTTCCAGCGCGGTCGCGGTCGACGGCCGCTGCATCGCCACCACCAGCGCGAGTTCGCCGAGCAGGGCGCCCGGACCCGCGATGACTTCCGCGCCGCCGCCGTCCTCGACCCGGAACGCGCCCCGTTGAACGATGAAGCCGGCATCGGCGTCGTCGCCCTCATTGAAGAGGATTTCGCCGCGCGCGAAATTGCGCTGCTCGGAGCCGATCGCGAGCATGCGCAGCGCCGTCGCCCCCAGCAGGCGAAGGGTGGGGACGCGCTCGAGTAGCGCTACATCATCTTCGATCGACATGCAGAACCGGTGATCGGGATGCGCGGATGAATACGAATCGGCGGGCGAATCGTATCACGGCACCAGCTTGTAGCCACCGGCTTCCGTCACCAGTATCTCGGGATTGGCCGCATCTTTCTCGATCTTCTGACGCAGCCGGTAGATGTGGGTTTCAAGGGTGTGGGTGGTGACGCCCGAATTATAGCCCCACACCTCCTGCAGCAGCGTCTCGCGCGAGACCGGCAGCTGGCCGGCACGGTACAGGAACCGGAGGATCGCGGTTTCCTTCTCGGTCAGGCGCACCTTCCGGGCATTGGCGCCGGTCAGCATCTTGGAGCCGGGCCGGAAGGAGTAGGGGCCGACCGAAAACACCGCGTCTTCGCTGGCTTCATGCTGGCGCAGCTGGGCCCGGATTCGCGCCAGCAGCACCGCAAACCGGAACGGTTTTGCGACGTAATCGTTGGCGCCGGATTCCAGCCCCAAAATCGTGTCGGAATCGGTATCGTGCCCGGTGAGCATGATGATCGGAGCCTTGAAGCCGCCCTTGCGCAGACTGCGCACCACTTCACGGCCGTCGGTGTCCGGCAGCCCGACATCCATCAGCACGAGATCGGGAGAATTGGCCTTGGCCGCGCTGGCGCCCTTGGCGCCGGTATCGACGGCAGAGGCCTCGAATTCGTCGTGCAGCGACAATTGCTCCACCAGCGTATCGCGCAGATCGGTGTCGTCATCCACGATCAGGATCTTGCGGGCAGTGGCCATTGGTACAATCCTCTTGGGGCATGCGACGGAGCAAGCGTAAGCGCCGTCGGCCGAGACCAGTTTCGTCAGTCAGGTTCGTATTGAGGTAAGGGGCTGTTACAGATTCACAAGCCGAAACCCATTCTACTCCAGATTTGGATGGCTTTAGGATGAATGTCGGGGTCGGCGTGAAATAGAGCATTTGCCGCCAAGGTGGCAACCGGGATTTGGCGATTCGCATGGGAAAGTCCAATATTTCAATCACTTATCAGACAAGTCCGCGTGATCGGCCGCTTTCCGCGATCCTTGTTCGCGCCGCCGCCGGCGATCCGCGACGGGGCTGGCTGACGGCCGGCGGACAGACCTTGCCGGTCGCGCTGGGGCGCGGCGGCATTCTGGCCAACAAGCGCGAGGGCGACGGCGGCACCCCCCGGGGCACCTTTCGGCCCCGGCAAGTGTGGTGGCGGGCCGACCGCCACGCCCGGCCGCGCACGTTTTTGCCGGTTCGCGCCATCCAGCCGGAAGACGCCTGGTGCGAAGACCCCGGCGACCGTCATTACAACCAGCCGGTGCGGCGCGAGGCCGGGCAGGGCGGCGACCGGCTCAAGCGCGACGATCACCTCTATGATTTCATCGTCGAGATCGATCACAACGCCGAACCCCGTATAGCCGGCCGCGGCAGCGCGGTCTTCCTGCATCTGGCGCGCGACAATTTCGGACCGACCGCCGGATGCGTCGCGATGACGAAATCGGCGATGCTGCGGTTGCTGCAGCGGATCGGACCCGAAACGAAGATCGTGATTGAGTGAGTTCGTGAACTCGTAGACCGGATGGAGCGAAGCGTAATCCGGGACCGGCCGCGATGAAAGAACCCGGATTTCGCTTCGGTAGGTCACGGCAAGAACGTGCTCGGCGAATTATCCACCGTCATTGCGAGCGAAGCGAAGCAATCCATCTTTCTTGGCGCAGCAACATGGATTGCTTCGTCGCAAGTGCTCCTCGCAATGACGAAACCTACCTCGTCCCGAAAATCGCCGAGCCGATCCGCACATGGGTGGCGCCGAACGCAATCGCGATGGCAAAATCGGCGCTCATGCCCATCGAGAGCTTCGTCAATCCGTTGCGCGCGGCAATCTTCGCGGTCAGCGCGAAATGCGGCGCCGGGGCCTCGTTGACCGGCGGAATGCACATCAGGCCGGTAATCGACAGACCATACTTTTCCCGGCACGCGGCAATGAAGGCGTCGGCATCGCCGGGGGCGACGCCCGCCTTCTGCGGCTCCTCGCCGGTATTGAGCTGAACGAACAATTCGGGCCGGCGTTTTTGGGAATCGATTTCCTTGGCTAACGCTTCGCAAATGCTCGGACGGTCGACCGAATGGACCGCGTCGAACAGCGCCACGGCTTCCCGGGCCTTGTTGGATTGCAGCGGGCCGATCAGATGCAGCGCGATGCCGGGGTAAGCCGACATTAACCCCGGCCACTTCGCCTTGGCTTCCTGCACGCGATTTTCGCCGAAAACGCGCTGTCCCGCCGCGATCACGGGCGTAATCGCATCGGCATCGAAGGTCTTGGACACCGCGATCAGCGTCACCGATTGGCGATCGCGCCGCGCGTCCTCGCAGGCGCGCGCGATGTCGTGCTCCACCGTGGCCAATCCGTTTGGTAAATGCGGGGTTATCGGCAGGAAATTTTGCGGCGTCATGTCATCCGTTGGCGCTAGATTTACGGGTTAGTTCGAATTTTACCCAGTTCCGGAAAGGCTTCTTGAACCCTTCCCTATACCCTGCATCCGGGGTCAGGGGACTAAGATGTCACGGGTCAGCTTCAACCGCAAAAGAGTGAAACTCAAGAAGGTTCTGGGAATCCGCGCGCGGCTGGCGTTGCTGGCGCTGATCCTGGTGACGCCGTTGATGCTGGAGCGCGTCCGCTCGCTGGAGGACACGAGGGCCAAGCAGATCGCGCTTGCCTCGGCCGAATTCGCCAGTCTCGCCAAGCACAGCGCCGATATGCAGCGCGAGGTGATTTCGTCGGTCGAGACGGTGCTGAGGTCCACGGCCTATGTCCGCGGTTCCGAGGGCGGCGTCAGCCGCAGTTGCGACATCATGCGCGCCAGCCTGCCCGCCAGTCTGCCGTGGATCCGCAGCCTGATGATCGTCGGCGGCGATGGACGGATCCAGTGCTCGACCAACAACCTGTTTGTCGGTCTCGATCTCAGCGACCGGCCCTACCTCATCAAGGCGCGCGAGAGCCGCGACTTTGTTTTCAGCGACTTCGTGCTCGCCAGACCCACCAATACGCCCGTCGTGATGGCGGCCTATCCGGTCTCCGCCATCAACCCGGACAACGACTCGGTCGTACTGGCCGGCGTCAATCTCGACTGGATGTCCAAGATCATGAGCAATCTCGGCAGCCGGCCCGGCGTCACCGCGGCGCTGGTCGACAGTGCCGGAACCGTGCTGGCGGCGCCGGCGGATCAGGCCGGCATGATCGGCCGTCCCCTGGACACCGTGCCGCTGCTGTCGTCGATCGCCGAAAAGGCCTTCGGTTCGAACCAGCCGGAGGGATCTCTTTCTTTCCTTGCCGTCGATGGCTCGAAGCGCATCGTCAACTTCGCGCGCATCACCGGCACGCAATCGCGGCTCATCATCAGCATCGACGAAGCCAGGGTTTCCGCTGTTATCAATGGCGAGATTCGCACCGCCTATCTGCAACTCGCCTTCGTCTGCCTGTTCGTGCTGCTCGGCGCGCTGGTCGCCGCCCAGAAGCTGATCATCCAGCCGATCGAGACGATGGCTGCGATGGCGAAGCGATTCGGCCAGGGCGAATGGTCGGTACGCGCCGCGCGCAAGTCGCTGCCGGCCGAATTCGTGCCATTGGCCCGCGCCTTCAACGCGATGGCGGCGCAGCTCGGCAAGCGCGAGCGCGAACTGCTCGCCACCAATGACCGGCTCACCGTGATGGCGTCGATCGACATGCTGTCGGGCCTTGCCAACCGGCGCGGCTTCCAGAGCCGGCTCGACTTCGAATGGATGAAGGCCCAGCAATATGACAGCGAGCTGTCGCTGCTGATGATCGACGTTGATCACTTCAAACTGTTCAACGACACCTATGGCCACCCCGAAGGCGACGCCTGTCTGACCAGGCTCGGCGACACGCTGTCCGCCGTCGCCGGCGAGACCATGGGCTTTGCCGGCCGCTACGGCGGCGAGGAATTCTGCCTGCTGCTGCCGAACACCGACGCCAAACGCGCACTCGAAATCGGCGAGATGGTGCGCGCTGCGATCCAGAATCTCGCAATGCCTCATTCGACCTCGAGCTTCCTGACCGTCACCGCCAGCGTCGGGGTGGCCTGCACCCGGCCGAACGAAAAGCAGCAGCCGGGCGACCTGATCGAGGCCGCCGACGCCGCCCTCTACGCCGCCAAGCACCGCGGCCGCAACACGGTGGTCGAGCACGGGTTCGTGCGGCTGACGGACGGCGGAATGGCGCTGGCGAGCTGAGCTCTCCGCCATCCTTTGATGGTGCTGGGGCGTTGACCCCCCAGCCGCTTTTGTGGCCTAGTCCGCCGTCCCCTGAGACGGCCCCTGACCTGCAAAAAGCCCAGCGATTCCATGACCTCCGAACGATACAACGCACGCGAAACCGAGCCGCGCTGGCAACGCCAGTGGGACGAAAAGGCGATCTTCGCCTCGAAAAACGAGGATACAAGGCCGAAATACTACGTGCTCGAGATGTTCCCCTACCCCTCCGGGCGCATCCATATCGGCCATGTCCGCAACTATACGCTGGGCGACGTGCTGGCGCGGTTCATGCGGGCCAAGGGTTTCAACGTGCTGCACCCGATGGGCTGGGACGCCTTCGGGCTGCCGGCGGAGAACGCCGCGATCGAGCGCAAGGTGGCGCCGAAGGCGTGGACCTACGAGAATATCGCAGCGATGAAGAAGCAGCTGCGCTCGATCGGGCTGTCGCTGGACTGGAGCCGGGAGTTCGCTACCTGCGATCCCTCCTACTACAAGCATCAGCAGAAGATGTTCAACGACTTCCTGCGCGCAGGATTAGCCGAGCGGGAGAAGCGCAAGATCAACTGGGATCCGGTCGACATGACCGTGCTCGCCAACGAGCAGGTGATCGACGGCCGCGGCTGGCGCTCCGGCGCCGTGGTCGAACAGCGCGAGATGAACCAGTGGGTCTTCAAGATCACGAAGTACTCGCAGGAACTGCTGGACGCGCTGGACGGGCTGGATCGCTGGCCCGACAAGGTGCGGCTGATGCAGCGCAACTGGATCGGCCGCAGCGAAGGCATGCTGGTGCGCTTCGCGCTCGATCCGACGACGACGCCGGCCGGCGAGACCGAGCTGAAGATTTTCACCACCCGGCATGACACGCTGTTCGGCGCCAAGTTCATGGCGATCGCGCCGGATCATCCGCTGGCGCAGGCGGCTGCGGCGAAAAATCCTGAACTCGCGGAGTTCATCGCGGAAGCCAAACGTCACGGCACCGCGCAGGAAATCATCGACACCCAGGAGAAGCAGGGTTTTGACACCGGCATCCGGGCGATCCACCCGCTCGACCCCGACTGGAAGCTGCCGGTCTACGTCGCCAATTTCGTGCTGATGGAATACGGCACCGGCGCGATCTTCGGCTGTCCGGCGCACGACCAGCGCGACCTCGATTTCGTCAATAAATACGGCCTCGGCAACACGCCGGTGGTCTGTCCCGGAGGCCAGGATCCGAAGGCGTTCGTCATCACCGACACCGCCTATGACGGCGACGGCCGCATGATCAATTCGCGCTTTCTCGACGGCATGACCATCGAAGCGGCCAAAGCCGAGATAGCCAAGCGGCTGGAAAACGAGGTCCGTGGCAGCATGCCGGTCGGCGAGCGGCAGGTGAACTTCCGGCTGCGCGACTGGGGCATTTCGCGGCAGCGCTATTGGGGTTGCCCGATCCCGGTGATCCACTGCCCCACCTGCGATGTCGTGCCGGTGCCCGATGCGGACCTGCCGGTGGTGCTGCCGGAGGATGTCTCCTTCGACAAGCCCGGCAATGCGCTCGACCATCATCCGACCTGGAAGCACGTCGCCTGCCCCAAATGCGGGGCCAAGGCTACGCGCGAAACCGACACCATGGACACGTTCGTGGATTCGTCGTGGTATTTCGCGCGCTTCACCGATCCGTGGAACGAGAAGGCGCCGACCACGCCTGATGTCGCCAACCGGATGATGCCGGTCGACCAGTATATCGGCGGCGTCGAACATGCGATCCTGCATCTGCTCTACAGCCGCTTCTTCACCCGCGCCATGAAGGCCACTGGCCATATCGGCATGGACGAGCCGTTCGCCGGCATGTTCACCCAAGGCATGGTGGTGCACGAGACCTACCAGAAGGCCGATGGCGGTTACGTCACGCCGGCCGAGGTGCGGATCGAGGCCGGCGGCAACGGCAAGCGTGCCATCCTGCTGACCACGGGCGAGGACATCACCGTCGGCGCCATCGAGAAGATGTCGAAGTCGAAGCGCAACACGGTCGACCCCGACGACATCATCGCCACCTACGGCGCCGACGTCGCGCGCTGGTTCATGCTGTCGGATTCGCCGCCGGACCGCGACGTGATCTGGAGCGACGAGCGGGTGCAGGGCGCCTCGCGGTTCGTGCAACGGCTGTGGCGGCTGGTCAATGAATCCGCCGGGATTGCCCAATCAGCCCCGGCGGCACGGCCGGCGGCGTTCGGCGCGGACGCGTTGGCGCTGCGCAAGGCCGCCCATGGCGCGCTGGACAAGGTCTCCACCGGGATCGAAAAGCTGCATTTCAACGTCTGCCTCGCCCATATCCGCGAGTTCACCAATGCGCTGGCCGAGGTTTTGGCCCGTGAAGGGCAGCCCTCGCCGGATCTGGCTCCAGATTTGTCTTGGTCGGTCCGGGAGGCCGCGGTCATCCTTGTTCAACTGTTCGCGCCCATGATGCCTCATCTGGCCGAGGAGTGCTGGACGGTTTTGGGCCAGAAGGGACTGATTTCAGAGGCGAATTGGCCCCAAATCGAACGCGATTTGCTGATTGAAGATACCGTGACGCTGGTGGTCCAGGTCAACGGCAAGAAGCGGGGTGATGTCACCGTGCCACGGGGTGCCGAAAATCCGGAAATTGAGGCTGCCGTTTTGGCTCTCGATGCGGTAAAACAGGCCCTCGGCGGCAACGCCGTGCGCAAGGTGATCGTTGTTCCCATGAGGATCGTGAATGTCGTTGGCTAAAACCCGCATCGCCGCTCGGCTTCTGGTCGTGGCCGCCCTGGCGGCGCTGACGGCCGGCTGCTTTCAGCCGATGTATGCCGAGCGTACCGACGGCACCCCCGGCCTGCGCGAAAAGCTGATGGGCGTGGACGTCCCGCCGGTCGACAAGCCCAACGCCTCGCGCGAGGCGCGGGTCCAGGTCGAAATCCGCAACGCGCTGAAGTTCAAGCTCTATGGCAACGCCACCGGCATGCCCCCGACGCACAAGCTGGTGCTGCGATTCGGCAGCAGCCGCTCGTCGCTGATGCTCGATCCCGCCACCGCGCTGCCATCCAGCGAGAATTACGGCATCGATGCCCAGTACAATCTGATCGATCTCGCCACCAACAAATCGGTCATGACGGGAACGACGTTCGCGCGGGTATCCTACGACATTCCCGGCCAGCTGCAACGCTTCGCCCGCGCCCGCGCCTTCCGCGACGCCGAGGATCGCGCCGCGGCCGAGATCGCGGAAAACATCCAGACCCGGCTGGCGTCATTCTTCGTCGCGGGGACCTGACCCCCGTCTACACCCTCCCCTGGAGGGGGAGGGTCGACGCGAATGCAATGAGCGGCGGGGTGGGGTGACAGTCTCTCCCTTCGCGCAGTGCGCCTGTTGAAGGATCACCCCACCCCGTCTCACATGTCGCTACGCTCCATGTGAGCCGACCCTCCCCCTCCAGGGGAGGGTGAAGATCAGCTTCTCTGTTGGATCCAGTTCCATGGTCGCGCTTCGCGGAAAAGAGATCGACGCTTTTCTCGCCCGGCCCGACCCGGCGCGTCCCATCATTCTTCTGTACGGTCCCGATGCCGGCCTCGTGCGCGAGCGCGCCGATGCGCTGCTGGCGTCCGCGGTCGACGATCCCAATGATCCGTTCTCGCTGGTGCGGCTCGATGGCGACGAACTCTCGGCCGAGCCGTCGCGGCTGGTCGATGAAGCGATGACCATACCGATGTTCGGCGGCCGCCGCGCCATTCGCGTCCGCGCCGGCTCGCGCAATTTCGCCAGCGGAGTCGACACGCTGGCGGATTCTCCCTTGAAGGATTGCCGCATCGTGATCGAGGCCGGCGAGCTGCGACCGGAATCGCCGCTGCGCAAGGCCTGCGAGCGCGCCAGGACCGCGGTCGCGATCGCCTGCTATGCCGACGACGCCGGCGCGCTCGCGCGATTGATCAACAGCGAGCTGCGGGTCTCGAATCTGAGCATCGCCGCCGATGCCCGCGCGGTCCTGATGTCGCTGCTCGGCGGCGACCGCCAGGCCTCGCGCAACGAGCTGAAGAAACTTGCATTGTACTCGCATGGCGGGCGCGAGGTTACGCTCGACGACGTGATGGCGGTGGTCGCCGACGCCTCCGAGCTCAAGATGGACCCGATCGTCGACGGCGCCTTCGCGGGAAAGCCGGATCTGGTGGAAACCGAATTCGCCAAGGCCATGGTGGCCGGCACCTATCCGGGCATGATCATTTCAGCCGCGCAGCGCCATGCCGCCTGGCTGCACAAGACCAGCCTCGCGGTGGCCGAGGGCACGCCGGTATCGACCCTGCTCGACAGCGGGTTCCCGCGGCTGCATTTTTCCCGGAAGCCGAGTGCAGAGGTGGCGCTGCGGAACTTCAGCCCGGCGCGGCTGGCCGGAATCATCGAACAGCTCGCGACCGCCGCGCTGGAGTCGCGCAAGCAATCGACGCTGGCCGCCGTGATCACGCAGCGCGCGCTGATGTCGATCGCGGTGAATGCCAAGCGGCGGGGATGATCTTCCCCCTCTCCCGCTTGCGGGGGAGGGCCGGGGTGGGGGTGTCTCAGCGGGCACAGACCGAGAGATTGAAGATTGAGCGAGAGAGATTGCTCGCGGATAGAGCCCCCACCCGCGCGCTTTGCGCGCGACCTCCCCCGCAAGCGGGAGAGGTCAAGAAAAGCGCCCGCCCTACCCCGTCGCGTCCAGCCTGCGCAAAATCTCGTCGAGCTGGTCGAGGTCGCTATATCGGATATGCACCGTGCCGGCGGGATCGCGGTGATCGATGCTGACCGCGAGGCCCAGCGCGTCGCTGACGCGCTTCTCGAGCGCGACCGTGTCGGGGTTCTTCACCTTGCCGCCGCGCACCTTCTGCGGCTTGCGTTCCGGAACACCTTCGTCGTGGGCCAATGCCTCGGCCTGGCGCACGTTGAGGCCTTCCTCGACGATGCGTTTTGCCGCCGCCGCCGGATCGGGGACACCGATCAAGGCGCGCGCATGCCCCGCGGATAGCTGCCCCAGCGCAATGTAGGCCTGCACCTCGGCCGGCAGCTTGGTCAGCCGCATCATGTTGGCGACGTGGCTGCGGCTCTTGCCGACGATCTTGGCGATCTCGTCCTGGCTGCGTTTGAATTCACTGGAAAGCGCGTGATAGCCCTGCGCCTCTTCCAGCGCATTGAGGTCTTCGCGCTGCACGTTTTCTATGATCGCAATTTCCAGCGCATCCGCGTCGCTGACGTCGACCGGCACGATCGGCACTTCGTGCAGCCCTGCGATCTGCGAGGCGCGCCAGCGCCGTTCGCCGGCGATGATTTCGAAGCGGTCCTGCACGCCCTTGACCGGACGCACCACGATCGGCTGGATCACGCCGTGCTGCTTGATCGAATCCGACAGCTCGCCGAGTTCGGCATCGGAAAAAGTCCGGCGCGGATTGCGCGGATTGGGTTTGAGGAATTCGATCGGCACCTTGCGCTGCGTGCGCGGCCGCTCCAGATGCGCGGCCTCGCCGCCGACATCACCGATCAGACTTGCAAGACCGCGGCCCAGTCGCGAACGCGCTTCGTCGGCCATCGCCAGCTCCCTTGGATTCACGCAAACCGCTCCTGTTCACTTCGTCTTCGTAGGGTGGGCAAAGGCGCTCTTCGCGCCGTGCCCACCATTCTTCTTGCCTGACGTTTATTGGTGGGCACGGCGCGAAGGGCGCGCCTTTGCCCACCCTACGGCTGCGTCACTCTAATGCGTGCGCAGCTCGCGCTCGCGCTGGATCACTTCGGTCGCGAGCTTGAGATAGGCTTCGCTGCCGACGCATTTGAGATCGTACACCAGCACCGGCTTGCCGTAGGACGGCGCCTCGGAGATGCGCACGTTGCGCGGGATCATGGTGTTGTAGACCTTGGCGCCCATGAACTGGCGCACGTCGGCGACGACCTGGTTCGACAAATTGTTGCGCGAGTCGAACATGGTCAGCACGATGCCGTGGATCGAGAGATTGGGATTGAGGGTCGAGCGCACCTGCTCCACCGTCTGCAGCAATTGCGACAGGCCTTCGAGCGCGAAGAACTCGCATTGCAGCGGCACCAGGATCGCATCGGAGGCGGCCATCGCATTGACGGTGAGAAGATTGAGCGACGGCGGACAATCGATCAGCACGTAGGTGTAATCGGCATCCGGCGCGGCGTCGGTGTTCAGCGCAGCGATCGCATCGCGCAGGCGGAAGGCGCGGTCGCGGGTCGAGCCGAGTTCAAGCTCGAGGCCCGACAGATCCATCGTCGAGGCCGCGATATGCAGCCGCGGCACCGCGGTCGCCACGACGGCGTCGCGCAGCGGCGCCTCGCCGATCAGCACGTCATAGGTCGAGCAGCTGCGGCTGCGGCGATCGATGCCAAGGCCGGTCGAGGCGTTGCCTTGCGGATCGAGATCCACGATCAGCACCCGCTCCCCGATCGCCGCCAGCGCGGTGCCGAGATTGATCGCGGTAGTGGTCTTGCCTACGCCGCCCTTCTGGTTGGCGAGCGCCAGGATGCGCGGATGGCCGGCCGGGTGCGGGGCCTTATCCTCTTGATATATTTGATCAATTACGGTCATGCGCTGACGCCATTTTCTGTCGCGGATGGATTGCGCCGCTCGATCTGGTCGAGCTCGACGATCCAGCCGTGTCCGCCGGTGCGGCTGGAATGAAGATGCGGCTTGATATTCCAATATTTAGTGGCTTCGGTCAATTCAGCCTCTACATCTTGGCCTTTGAGGAACAACGCCTTCGCGCCGCGCCTCACCAGCGGCTCCGCGAAGCCGGTGAGCTGGTGTAGCGGAGCCACCGCCCGGGCAGTGACGCAATCGACAGGCCCGGTGATTCTATCCACACTATCCCCGATATCCGCGAGGTGAACGTTGCCGGGCGAGTTGGTAACTCGCAGCGCCTCGCGCAGGAACGCGGCCTTCTTGGCATTGCGCTCGACCAGGTGAATGATGGCGCCCGGCGTCCCCGCCAGCGCGCAGGCCAGCACCACTCCGGGAAAGCCCCCGCCGCTGCCGAGATCGGCCCAAACCCTGGCGGAGGGAGCGATCGTCAGAAGCTGCAGGGAATCGGCGATGTGGCGGGTCCACAGATTGGGAAGCGTCGACGGCGCCACCAGATTGGTTGTGGCCTGCCACTCCAGCAACAGATCGACATAGCGATCCAGCCGCGCCTCGGTTTCACGTGAAACAGGCGTCAACGCCAGTGCCGCGGCTTTGTCCGCGGGGAGAATGGGGGATTTTGGTGCTTTGAGCATGTGTTGAGGTGTACCGACCGTATTCAAATCGTCATTGCGAGCCAACGGGGTCGCGCGAATACGCGCCCGATAATAAACTCCGCGAAGCAACCCATGTAGAGTATTCGACAGATAGATATCGATTGCTTCGTCGCTACGCTCCTCGCAATGACCATGAGAGAGCTTTGTTTCACGTGAAACAGACTATGCGGACGCGGAGCCCACTGAAGTCTTCCTTCGCGCTTCCCGCCGCAAATAGGCCGCCAGAATCCCCAACGCCGCCGGCGTCATCGCATCAATCCGCCCCGCCTGCCCCACCGTTCGCGGGCGCGCGGTTTCGAGTTTTGCACGGGCCTCGTTGGAGAGTCCGGGCACCAGGCTGTAATCGATATCGGTCAATACCAGCCCCTCGTCACGCCGGAAAGCATCGACGTCAGCGGTCTGGCGCTTCAGATAGACGTCGTATTTGGCGTCAATCTCGAGGTGAACTGCGATCGCTGGGTCAACGGCCGACAATTCCGGCCAGATGCCCTGGACCTCGGTCCATCCGATCTCGGGATAGGCCAGCAATTCGAAGGCCGAGCGGCGCTGGCCATCCCGGTTGAGCGCCAGTCCATGCTTGCCGGCTTCATTGGGGGTGATGTTCAGCGACTTTGCCAGTGCCTTCGCATCATTCAGCGCCGACATCTTGGCGCCGTGACGGATCGATCGCGCCCGCCCGACACAGCCCAGCGCAATGCCCTTGTCGGTCAGGCGCTGGTCGGCATTGTCGGCCCGCAGCGTCAGACGGTATTCGGCCCGTGAAGTGAACATCCGGTACGGCTCGGTGATCCCGCGGGTCACCAGATCGTCGATCATCACGCCGAGATAGCCGTCGGCGCGGTCGAACACGATCGGTTCAGCGCCGCTGGCGGCCAAGGCGGCGTTGAGACCCGCAACCAGCCCCTGCGCCGCCGCTTCTTCATAACCCGTGGTGCCGTTGATCTGACCCGCCAGGAACAAGCCCGGCAGACGCCTGGTCTGCAGCGTGGAATCAAGTTCGCGGGGATCGACATGGTCATATTCGATCGCGTAGCCCGGCCGGACCATCCGAACCCGCTCCAGGCCCGGGATAGTTGCCAGGATCGCAAGCTGCACCTCTTCCGGCAGCGAGGTCGAGATGCCGTTGGGATAGACCGTGGTGTCATCGAGCCCTTCGGGCTCCAGGAAGATCTGATGGCCGTCGCGGTCGCCGAAACGGACGATCTTGTCCTCGATCGAAGGGCAATAACGCGGGCCCGAACTCTTGATCTGGCCGGAATACATCGGCGAGCGATGCACATTGGCCCGGATCACCTCATGGGTCGCCGGCGTGGTGCGGGTAATCCCGCACTGGATCTGCGGCGTCGTGATACGGTCGGTCATCACCGAGAACGGCTCCGGCGGATCATCCCCGGACTGCATCTCCACCGTCGACCAGTCAATGGTGCTGCCATCGAGCCGGGGCGGCGTTCCGGTCTTCAGCCGCCCAAGGATAAAGCCGGCCTGTTCGAACGATTTTGAAAGCCCCAATGCGGGGGCCTCGTCGACGCGTCCGGCCGGCCAGTTCTTCTCGCCGAGATGGATCAGTCCGCGGAGAAACGTGCCCGTGGTGATGACGACGGCGCCAGCGGACAGCTCCCGGCCACCGATCAGACGAATGCCGGTGACGCGACCGTCCGAAACGATCAGATCGTCGGCTTCGCCTTCGATCACATCGAGATTAGCGGTCTCGCGGATGACGGCCTGCATCGCGGCGGCATAGAGCCTGCGGTCGGCCTGGGCCCGGGGCCCCCGGACCGCCGGCCCCTTGCGCCGATTGAGCATACGAAACTGGATGCCGCCAGCATCGGCGACCCGGCCCATCAGGCCGTCCAGCGCATCGACCTCCCGGACCAGATGGCCCTTGCCGAGCCCGCCAATGGCGGGATTGCAGGACATCGCCCCGATGGTCGCAAAACGATGGGTCACCAGCGCCGTCTTGGCGCCGAGGCGCGCAGCGGCGCTCGCGGCTTCACAGCCGGCGTGACCGCCACCGACCACGATGACGTCGAACGATTCTGGCGTGGTAATCATGCGAGGCTTTTATCGCGGAGCCCCAAAAGCCGGAAGCGGTAAGTTCGCCGCAGAGGGGATGTTTCACGTGAAACATCGATCCGGGGGGCGAGAAAAGATTGTTTCACGTGAAACAAGCCGGTTCCATCAGGCTACATAAAATGAACCAAGAAATATTACTTACCTATACAAAATTCCCGGAAGATCACATCGAGAATGTCCTCGACATCCACCCGACCCAGCAGCCGCCCCAAAGAGTGCGCCGCCGCCCGCAGTTCCTCGGCGGCAAGTTCCTCCCCGGTTCCAACGACCTCCATGCTGCGTTGCAACGAAGCCGCTGTTTCCTGCAACAATTTTCGCTGCCGCGCCCGGCCGATCAGCCCGCCATCATCGGAGCCGAAATAATCATGCGCGAACTGGACCAGTGCCGAGACCAGTTCCGGCATCCCGTCGCCCCGGCTGGCCGAAATCCTGAATTCAACAGTGCCGCCGCCCTGCCGCCCTCCCGGAGCAGATGGCGTCCCATCAGGCCGGCTGGCGACGAGGTCGATCTTGTTACGCACCAGCCAAACCGGTGCGGCGCCTTCGGCTAGAATCTTCTCCGGCTGCGCATCGGCCAGCCACAGCACCAGGTCGGCCTCGGCCGCCCGCGCCCGGGCGCGACGCACGCCTTCCTGCTCCACCGGATCATCGGTCTCGCGAATCCCGGCCGTGTCGATCACCGTCACCGGATAGCCGTCGAAATCGAGCTGCACTTCGATGATGTCGCGCGTGGTGCCGGCATGCGGCGAGACGATCGCGACCTCGCGGCGCGCCAGATAATTCATCAGCGTCGATTTACCGACATTCGGCGGACCGGCGATTGCCACCACCAGGCCATCGCGCAGACGTTCACTTCGTCCCTGTGCCGCAAGGACTTCTTCGATTTCCGCAAGCAGGGCTCTGATTTTCAGCAGTGCCTGCGCGATCAGCTCAGTCGGCACGTCAGCCTCGTCGGAGAAATCGATCCCGGCTTCGATCAACGCCGAGGCCTCGATGATCTGCGCGCGCCAGTCGCGCGCGCGGTCGCCGAGCAGGCCCTTCAACTGCCGCAGCGCCTGGCGGCGTTGCCGGTCGGTGTCGGCATGGATCAGGTCGTCGAGGCCCTCGGCCTCGGTGAGATCGAGCTTGCCATTCTCGAACGCGCGACGGGTAAATTCACCGGGCTCGGCGGCGCGGACATTTTCAAAAGCAGCAAGCGCCGCGAACAGCGCCGCCAGCACCGCGCGCCCGCCATGAACGTGAAACTCCGCGACATCCTCGCCGGTGGCGCTGGCCGGGCCGGGGAACCAAAGCACCACCGCATCGTCGATCGGCTGCTGCGCAACATCCCGCAACAGGGCCCGCGTCGCCATTCGCGGCGCCGGAATCTTGCCAGCCAAAACGGACAGAACCAGCCCGGCCTCAGGTCCGGAAACCCGTACCAGGGCGATCGCGCTCGGCGGCCGGCCCGACGACAGGGCAAAGATGGTCTGTTCCCGCGGGTGCATCGCCTATTTGTGCCGGAGCCGTTGAAAACGCAACGCAATTGCCACCCGGCATTAAATTATGCCGACCGTCAGAAATCTGTGAGCAAGGCCCACCCAGGGCGATCCCGCATATATTGCGATGCAGCATGGCGCCGGCCGGCGCGGTATATATAAACACAATTATATCAATTACTTAGTCAGATTCATCTCTGCGTGCCTATCGCTCATGCTGCGGTCGGACTGCAGCATAGACCGCAGCATATGCTTTCACCCGCAACGAAAAGGGGCGCCCTCACCTGCGTAAGGACACCCCCTTCAATACATAGCAGATCGGTCAGGTATTCATCGACTCGAAGAATTCCGCGTTGTTTTTGGTGTTGCGAAGCTTGTCGAGCAGGAAGTCGATCGCGTCCATGGTGCCCATCGGATTGAGGATCCGGCGCAGCACGTACATTTTCTTCAGGAGCTGCGGATCGGTGATCAGCTCTTCCTTGCGGGTGCCCGAGCGCGAGATATCGATCGCCGGGAAGGTCCGCTTGTCCGAGACCTTGCGATCCAGAATCAGTTCGGAATTGCCGGTGCCCTTGAACTCTTCGAAAATGACTTCGTCCATGCGGCTGCCGGTATCGACCAGCGCGGTCGCGATGATGGTGAGCGAGCCGCCCTCTTCGATGTTGCGCGCGGCGCCGAAGAAGCGTTTCGGCCGCTGCAGCGCGTTGGCGTCGACGCCGCCGGTCAGCACCTTGCCGGATGACGGCACCACGGTGTTGTAGGCACGCCCCAGCCGCGTAATCGAGTCCAGCAGGATCACGACGTCGCGGCCGTGTTCTACCAGCCGCTTGGCCTTCTCGATCACCATCTCGGCGACCTGGACGTGACGCACGGCGGGCTCGTCGAAGGTCGAGGACACGACCTCACCCTTCACCGAACGTTGCATGTCCGTGACTTCCTCGGGACGTTCATCGATCAGCAGGACGATGAGATAGCATTCCGGGTGATTGGCGGTGATCGAGTGCGCGATGTTCTGCATCAGCACGGTCTTGCCGGTGCGCGGCGGCGCCACGATCAAAGCGCGCTGGCCCTTGCCGATCGGGGCGACGATGTCGATCACCCGTGCAGAAAGGTCCTTTCTGGTGGGGTCCTCGAGTTCGAGCCGGAAGCGCTGATCCGGAAACAGCGGGGTCAGATTGTCGAAATTGACCTTGTGCTTGGACTTTTCCGGGTCCTCGAAATTCAGCGTGTTGACCTTCAGCAGCGCGAAATAACGTTCACCCTCCTTCGGGCTGCGAATATGGCCTTCGATGGTGTCGCCGGTGCGAAGTCCGAAGCGGCGGATCTGCGAGGGCGAGACGTAGATATCGTCAGGTCCCGGCAGGTAATTGGCATCCGGCGAGCGCAAGAAGCCGAAACCGTCGGAGAGAACCTCGACGACGCCCTCGCCGATGATGTCGGTTTCCTGGATCGCAAGTTGCTTGAGAATAGCGAACATCAGCTCCTGCTTGCGCATCGTGCTGGCGTTTTCGACCCCCTTCTCTTCCGCGAACGAGACGAGTTCGGCCGGCGTCTGGGCCTTGAGGTCTTGAAGTTTCATTTCCCGCATTGGGATGGTCCTGTGGAGTAACGTGGGGAAGGATTGCGAGGAGGCTTAAGAGAATGCGGACGCGAGCAAAAGGAAGGTCCGCAGGTCTGAGCAAGGAAAGCGCCGGTGAGGCTTCAAACCTGATGCGGCGGCCGGTTGAGAAAACCGGAACACGACCACATCCGCCTGCGTGGGGTGGGATTTCAGCAATATAGAAAATCGGAAGGCGTTTCGCAAGCAGGCCTGCGGTTGGAGAGGCTGGCAGCGAGGCCTTTCAAAACGGCTTCACGATTACGAGAATCACGATACCAATCATCATAATTGTTGGTACCTCGTTGATAACACGGTAAAATTTCTGACTTTTGACATTCCGGTCGGCGGCAAAATCCTTCACCCAGCGGACGAAAAACCCGTGGACGCCGGACATCGCCAGCACCAGCAACAATTTTCCATGGAACCAGCCCGAGGAAAACCAGCCCCCGGACCAGGCGAGGTAGAGCCCGGCCAGCCAGGTCACGATCATCGCCGGGTTGATGATCGCCTTCAGCAGCCGCCGTTCCATGATCTTGAACGTCTCGGACTGCTTCGATCCGACCTCCGCCCCGCAGTGATAGACGAACAGCCGCGGCAGATAGAGCATGCCGGCCATCCACGCGATGACCGCGATCACATGCAGCGCCTTGATCCACAGGTAGATCGATTCGTACATTCGCGTCGTCTCAACTCTGGTTCGCCAATTTCCGTCGCAACCCTGGAACGTCTGACCGGATCGCAGCGTTGCGGTGAAGCAGGCTTAGCACGAGGGCGGTCCTGCCTCGAAGGCAGACATATCCTCACCCCCAGCCTTTCTAAATAACTAAGTTTAGAATCTTAGGTTTGAGTCTAAGTAGCTGTGATTAGCGCCCGCGCAAAACCACCCCGACATTGTCAGCACTTGTTCACATCCATCAACATATCCCGGGCTCAACCCGATGAGCCGGATATCATGATCTGCTTCAATTGCTTGGCTGGCATGATGGACGGTTTATCAAGAGACAAGTCCACATAACCCCACTATCATTGCGTCGGCCGAATGGAGTTATCCCGAACGGAAGGCCTGTGCAGAAAAAGCCGGGTTATCCCGGGCCGCTCGGTTCGCGTTCGATTCTCTCAGATAAACTCCACAGCGATTCACAGGATACACAGGGGTCTCGGTGCCTACGACCGGCAATTATTTTCATCTTCATCTGGTGTCCGATTCGACCGGTGAGACCCTGATCACGGTGGCGCGTGCGGTGGCTGCGCAATACGCCAATGTGACGCCGGTCGAACATGTCTATCCGCTGGTGCGCAGCCAGAAGCAGCTCGACCGCGTACTCGACGAGATCGAGGAGGCGCCCGGCATCGTGTTGTTCACCTTGCTGGAAAAGGATCTGGTCGCCCGGCTGGAAGCCAAGTGCAGGGAAATGAACATCCCGAGCCTGTCGATCATCGGCCCGGTGATGCAATTATTTCAGGCCTATCTCGGCGCCGCCACGACGGGCCGCGTCGGCGCGCAGCACGTCCTGAATGCGGAATATTTCAAGCGGATCGACGCGCTGAATTATACGATGATGCATGACGACGGCCAGCATGTCGAAGGGCTGGAGGAGGCGGAAGTGATTCTGGTCGGTGTGTCGCGCACCTCGAAAACCCCGACCTCGATCTATCTCGCCAATCGCGGCATCCGCACCGCGAATGTGCCGCTGGTGCCGGGCATTCCGATTCCGCATCAGCTGGAGACGCTGAAAAAGCCGCTGGTGGTCAGTCTTCACGCGACGCCAGAGCGTCTCATTCAGGTCCGGCAGAACCGGCTCTTGAGCATGGGCGACCGCGATAATGACACCTATATCGATCGGCAATCGGTCACCGACGAAGTCGCCTTTGCCCGGAAATTGAGTGCGCGATTCAATTGGGCCCAACTCGACGTAACGCGGCGATCGATCGAAGAGACGGCTGCGGCGATACTGAAACTGTTCACCGACCGGCAGCGGCAGCGGATACCCGAATGACGCTGTGGCGCGGCAAGGATCCATTGATTCTGGCGTCGCAAAGCCGCGCGCGGCAAATGCTGCTGGCCAATGCCGGCATTCATTTCGAAGCCGTTCCGGCCGACATCGATGAACGCGCGGTGCAGCAGTCCTCCGGCCTCTTGGCGCCTGATGAAATAGCCGCCCTTCTGGCGCGCGAGAAAGCGCTTTCCGTGTCGATGCGCCAGCCTGGAAAATACGTCGTCGGCGCCGATCAGACCCTGGCGCTGGAAACCAGGTTGTTCAGCAAGCCGTCCGGCCGTGCGGCGGCCGCAGAGCAATTGCGTGACCTGGCCGGCCGCAGCCATCAACTGCACTCCGCCGTTGCGGTGGCGCGCGACGGCAAGATATTGTTCGAGACCACGGCTATCGCGCGCATGACCATGCGGCAGCTCAGCGGGGCGGAAATCCGGACCTATCTGGATGAAGCAGGGGAGGCGGTGACCTCGAGCGTCGGCGCCTACCAGCTTGAAGGCCTGGGGGTGCATCTGTTCGAGCGCATCGACGGCGACCACTTCACCATCCTTGGCTTGCCGCTGCTGCCATTGCTTGCGTTTCTGCGCAGCGAGCGGCTGCTCGGCGCCTGACAACGAACCCTGCGAAAAACGAATGGCGAAGGTCGAATGATCATTCTTGGGCTGACCGGTTCGATCGGAATGGGAAAATCCACCACCGCGAAATTGTTCGCGGAAGCCGGCGTCCCGGTCTATGACGCCGATGCCACCGTGCACCAATTATACGAAGGCGAGGCGGCGCCGGCGATCGAAGCGGCATTCCCCGGCACCACCGCCGGCGGCAAGGTCGATCGTCAGAAGCTCTCGGCGCGCGTGGTGCACGATCCCGCCGCGATGAAGCAGCTCGAGCAGATCGTTCACCCGATGCTGGGCGCCTCGCGGCAAAAATTTTTCGCAGATGCCGAGTTGGCCGGCGCACCTGTGGCCGTGGTCGACGTGCCCCTGCTGTACGAGACCGGGGGCGAGAAGCGGGTCGATGCGGTGGTGGTGGTGACGACCTCGCCGGAGAACCAGCGCGCGCGGATCATGGCGCGGGGCACCATGAGCAGCGAGGCGCTCGATTCCATTCTGGCGCGGCAGTTGCCGGATGCCGAAAAACGCAAGCGGGCGGATTTCGTGGTGGATACATCGCATGGTCTCGACCCGGTGCGGGTCCAGATCCGCGACATTCTGCAACAGGTTGTTAAAATGCCGCAGCGGCGCAGCTGATTCGCCGTCTTCCGGACAGACCCATGCGCGAAATCGTTCTCGATACCGAAACCACCGGCCTCGACCCGCTGCGCGGCGACCGGCTGGTCGAAATCGGCTGCGTCGAGATGATCAATTGCATGCCGACCGGGCAGACCTTTCACCGGCACATCAATCCGGAACGCTCCATGCCTGCCGAGGCCTTTGCCGTGCACGGCCTTTCCAGCGAGTTCCTCGCCGACAAGCCGCTGTTCGCAGAGGTGGTCGACGAGTTCCTCGAATTCATCGCCGATGCGCCGCTGGTGATCCACAACGCGTCGTTCGACATCGGCTTCATCAATGCCGAGCTCGACCGCATCAAGCGGCCGCCGATCGTGCGCGACCGGCTGATCGACACGCTGATGCTGGCGCGGCGCAAGCATCCGGGGGTGTCTAACCGGCTCGACGATCTCTGCTCACGCTACGCGATCGATAATTCCCGCCGCACCAAGCACGGCGCCCTGCTCGACGCGGAACTCTTGGCCGAGGTCTATATCGACCTGATCGGGGCCCGGCAGTCGCAGCTGATCCTGGCAACGGAAACCCGCGATGTGCGCGCCGGCGGGTACGGCGAAATGCCGCGGCGGGTCCGCGAGGCGCCGCTGGCGCCGCGCGTCACCGATGAAGATCGCGCGGCCCATCGGGCCTTTGTCGCCACGCTGGGCGACAAGCCTGTCTGGAACGATTTTCTGGGTGGTTGACCGGAACTGAGCCCGGTCGCGTCAGTTCGGCGTTGCCTGTCCGGCCTGCGCCGCAGCCTGCCGTTCCAGATTCTGGCGATACAGACCGACGAAATCGACCGGATCCAGCATCAGCGGCGGGAACCCACCATCGCGCACCGACGTTGCGATGATCTCGCGCGCGAACGGGAACAGCAGCCGCGGGCACTCGATCATGACCAGCGGATGAAGGTTTTCCTGCGGCACGTTCATGATCCGGAACACGCCGGCATAGGCGAGATCGAAGCTGAACATCACCTTGCCGGCGTTTTCAGCCTTGCCTTCGACCGAAAGCGTCACTTCGAACTCGTTTTCGGCGATATTGTTGGCGCTGACGTTGATCTGGATATTGATCGCAGGCTGCTGTGGCTGAGGCGCCAGCGAGGCCGGCGCGTTCGGATTCTCGAACGACAGGTCCTTGGTATACTGTGCCAGCACGTTTAACTGGGGAGGAGCGGCCGCCTCGGGAGGTGCGCCATTGCCGTTGGTCATGAAAATCTCTCCTGGAGCCGAGCGGGGCGGGTTTTACGTCTGAATTCGCTCGTGAGGTACGAAAAGGCCGATGCCGGGCGAGTGGCTATCATAGCCGCGGCTTGGTCCACAAGGATGACAATCGCCGGTAGCCGTCCAGGGCACCCCGGGGATCGGCCGGCTTCGCGAATCAGGCATCCGGTGGGCAGGCCGGATCGGTTCGGGAGGCCCTAAATTGTTGAATATGCGCCATTTCCGGACACGATCGGGTTTCCTCCCGCCGCAAAAACGCGCTACAATTACATTATGGCAAACAGGCAAGAGCCGTGAGCTTAAAAGAGCCGTAACTTGGAAGGTCTTGGCTTGGCCAATTTCCAGGGGCATTGCTTCTGATGCCCGAACGAGCCATTGGCCAGGCCTCGTTTCGTGCCTACATGCTACACACCCATTCCATGATTTAATCTCTGCCGTTTCCTGATCGAAACGCTCTACCACCGGCCCATCGCCGGTGCAGACCAGAAAGCGAATGCGACGTGGATATTTACACCATCATCTTCCTGGCGTTGGCGGTCTTCATCTTCCTGCGCCTGCGGAACGTTCTCGGACAGCGCACCGGAAACGAGCGCCCGCCCTTCGATCGCGCGGCGCGCAACGTGCTGACCGGGGCGCAGGACAATAATAACGTGGTGCCGATCCCGGGCGCGGTGATCGACCAGGCGCCGCTGGCGCCGACCGCGGATGTCGTCCCCCCGACCGACCGGTGGAAGGGTTTGGCCGAGGCGGGCACGCCGCTGGCGCTGGGCCTCGACGCCATTGCCGCCCAGGATTCCTCGTTCGACCCGCGGCATTTCCTCAGCGGCGCGAAGAGCGCCTACGAGATGATCGTGCTGGCTTTCGCCAATGGCGACCGCCGCGCGCTGAAGGACCTGCTTTCGTCCGAGGTCTACGAGAGTTTCGAGACCGTGATCAAGGATCGCGAGAAGCACGAGCAGAAGACCGAAACGCGGTTCGTTTCGATCGACAAGGCAGAGCTTGTCGGGGCAGAAGCCCGCGACCGCGCGGCGCAGCTGACCGTTCGCTTCGTGTCGCAGATGATCACGGCCACCCGCGACAAGGCCGGCACGGTTGTCGACGGCAGCCCCGATACGGTCGCCGATATCACCGATGTCTGGACATTCGCCCGCGACATCACCTCACGCGATCCGAACTGGAAGCTGGTTGGCACGGGAAGCGCTCAATAACGCGCGCGGCGCCGTCCGGTACGCCGTCGCGCTTGGCGCGATAGCTGCGGTATTGTCGCTGGCGCCGTCGAGCGTGTCAGCCGCGCATCGTTCCCACGCTTCGCATCACGGGCGCCCGCATCATCCAGCCGCCCGTCACCTGCCATATCCGCAGCTCGCCTGGCCGCTCGAAATCAGCGGCAGCCAATATGTCCCGGTGGCGTGGGCCGATATCGCGGGCTGGAGCGAGGACGACCATCTGCTCCCCTACAAGGCGTTTCGCACCAGCTGCGGGCCGATAGCGGCGCAGCGCAAGGCCCCCGCCGAACCGAAGGCGCTGGGTACCTCGCTGCGGGATCCCTGCAGGGCCGCCCGGGCTCTCGATATCGACGACAGGGCCAGGGCCAGGGCCTTTTTTGAGCAGCATTTTCTTCCCTTGCGGATTTCGCGGCTTGGCGAAGCCGAGGGTTTTGTGACCGGCTACTACGAGCCCATCATCGATGGCTCCCGGACGCAGACCGAGGTCTACACCGTGCCGGTCTATCGCCGGCCCTCCAATCTGTTCGTCCGCGGCACCAGTCAGAATTCCGCGGGCTTGCCCAACAAGGGCGAGGTGTTCCGCAAGATCGGCCGCCGCAAGCTCGTGCCCTATTACGATCGCGCCCAGATCGAGGACGGCGCGATTGCCGGCCGCGGTCTCGAAATCGTCTGGCTCAAGAACCAGACCGATTTGCTGTTCACGCAGATTCAGGGCTCGGCGCGGGTACGCCTCGAGGACGGTTCCACCGTTCGCATCAATTACGATGCGCATAACGGCTTTTCCTATACGCCGGTCGGCCGCATCCTGATCGAACGCAACATCATCCCCAGGGATCAGATGTCGATGCAGAAGATCCGGGAGTGGATGGAGCAGAACCCCGACGGCGCCAACGAATTGCGGCGGCAGAACCGCTCCTACGTGTTCTTTCGCGAAGTGAACCTCTCCGACAAGGATGAACCGTCCGGCGCGCAGGGTGTTCCGCTGACCGCGGGCCGCTCGATCGCCGTCGACAAGGCGCTGCATGTCTACGGCACGCCGTTCTTCATCGAGGGCGATTTGCCGATCGCCTCGGAGCAATCGAAGACGCCGTTCCGCCGGCTGATGATCGCGCAGGACACGGGATCGGCGATCGTCGGTCCCGCGCGCGCCGATCTCTATTTCGGCGCCGGCGCCGAGGCCGGAAAGATATCGGGCCGGTTCCGGCACAATGCGCGCTTCGTCATTCTGGTGCCGAACAGCCTCGATCCTCTGGCGAGGGGTCGCAAGATGCCGGTACCGGACCCGCGGCCATCGGAAAAAATCGCAAAACTGTTTCCGCAGGTTGATCCCCTGAAGGATCAGCCCAAGGACGCGAAGGCCGGCGCAAAGCCCCCCGCAGCCGTCGCCCCCGCGGCGACGACGTCGGCGGCGGTCGCCAAACCCGTGCCGTTGCCGGAAGCGCGGCCGACTGTCGCCCCGAGCCGTGAGACGCGCCGCCATCGCTACCGTCATCATCGTCATTACCGCTGCTGCCGATGAAGCGTCCGCCCGTGATCCCGGATCTGCCCGCCCCGCCGCGGCGCAGGCGCAGCCTGAGCGAGGAAGAGCGCGCGCTCTGGGAAAGCGTCGCCAAACAGACAAAACCGCTGCGGAAGAGGGCGCGCGCCGCGAAGCCGCATGCGGCGTCACCGGATGCGGCAACGGTGGCCGCAAAACCGACAAGTCCGTCGAAGCAGCCTCCGCCGGCCAAAATTCCGCGGGTTGCGAGGCCCGCGCTGCCGCCGGCCGCCCCGCCGCTGGCGCCGCTCGGGCGCCGCGAGCGTTCGCAGCTGTCACGCGGCCGCAAGGAGATCGATGCACGGCTCGATCTGCACGGGATGACGCAGACCCGCGCTCACCGCGTGCTGTTCGGCTTCCTGCAGCGCGCCCACAGCGAGGGCCTGACCTTCGTTCTCGTCATCACCGGCAAGGGCAAGATAGGCGCCGAATCCGAACGCGGCGTGCTGCGCCGCCAGGTGCCGCAATGGCTGAGCCTGCCGGAATTCCGTTCGCTGGTGGTCGGCTTTGAGGAAGCCCATATCGGCCATGGCGGCGAGGGCGCGCTCTACGTGCGGGTCAGGCGATCGCGCAGTTGAGGAGCCTCAGAACGGCCGCACGATGCCGACGCGCGGGATCAGCGTCACGATCGCGCCGAGAATGGTGGTCTTTCGATCATCGCTCGATATCACTGGCACTTCGCGCGAGGCCGGCAAGGTCTTGATCGCATGCAGGATCAGCAACATGCAGACCGCCCAGTTCGAGATCCAGCGTGAATAATCGAACACGATCGCGAACATCACGAGATAAGCCGCGCTCACCGCGACGATGGCGGCGATGACGATACGGCGGTGCATTGGATCCGACAGCGACCGGATCAGCCCGGCGAAGTATTTCCAGAGCGGGGTGTGCAGCCAGATCAACAGCGCGAACACCGGCACGCCCAGCAGGTTCGACGTCATCCGCTGCCAGGTATCGTGGATCTCCTGCGCGAGCGACTGGTACCAGATGAAGCTGAAGCTCAGCAGGTTGCCGCGCGATGGGTCGGCCATGCGGCCCTGCAGGTACTGAACGAACTCCGCCTCGGGGACCGCCAGCGATCCCCAGAACTGAGCGGCCAAGAACAGCAGACCGACGGCGAGGATCGCGGCGATCCCGGCGCTCGCGTTCTGCCGCGTCATCCCCTGCACCAGATAGTAGCGCAGCACCACGATGACCGCGATGGTCGGCACATACATCAGGAGATGAATGTGATGGATCAGAACAAGGATCATCGACGCCGCGGCGGCGAGCAGCACGAAGGCAATGGAGCGTGCGGGGATGAGGAGCAGGCAAATCGCCAGCGCACAGCCGTAAATGTCGAAATGCCCGAGCGTGTGCATGAAATTCTTCAGAAAGAACGGCGATCCCGCCATGAAGACGAACAGCGGCAGGTTTTCTTCGTCAAAGCCGAAGGTGCGCCGGAACAGTTTTACGAACAAAGCGAGCGTGATCAGCCACACCGCGCCTGACAGCGCGAACACCAGCCAGACCGGCACCTTGTCGAAGAACAACGAAACGACCGCACCGATCAGTGCGCGTTTTGTAAAACCGAAATGGTAGTCGACCAGCAGATGGATGTAGGGGACATAGGGCTCGCGCGGCAGCTTGTAGAGAAAGACGCCGATGAGCACCGCGATGTTGACCGCGAGCATCAGCCGCCAGGGGTTTTCCCGCAAACGCAGACTCATTCGGCACCCGAAGCGGCAATCAGGCGCGGACTATCACACGACGAGTGAGTAACGCGCAACGCCGCGATTGTACTCAGTGTCGTCCCTGCGCCCCGTGCGCAATTGCGCACTAGTACCTGGAATCATAAGTCCGTGTTGCTGCCATCCTTCGAGACGGCCACTTCGTGGCCTCCTCAGACCGTATGTCCCTTTGCGGACCGGAGGCGACTCACCCTCGATGCGAGTGCGAGGGTTACCCGGATAGGCCGGGCAGAGCCTCACGCAAGGAGGGCGAGTCATGGGTGATTATAGCGATGCTTTCGTGGGTT
>NZ_JAURXB010000058.1 GCF_030654605.1 Bradyrhizobium sp. | reverse complement strand
CCGCGCCGGTCATCGCCGTGCGGCGCAGCGAAACCAATATCGGCGGCGCCGGCAACGTCGCGCGCAACATCGCCTCGCTCGGCGCGCGCTGCATCTTTGTCGGGCTGATTGGCGAGGACGATGCCGGCACGGCGCTGAAATCCGCGCTTGCGCGGGAAGCCGGAATCGAGAGTGTGCTGGTCTCCGACCCGTCGCGGCCGACGACGCGTAAGGTTCGCTTCGTCTCCGAGCATTTCTCCACCCACATGCTGCGCGCGGACTGGGAAGTGGCGCAGCCGGCTTCCGCCGAGATCGAGCAGAAATTGATCGAAGCGATCCTGCCGCAACTCGCCCGCGCGGACATCGTGCTGCTGTCGGACTACGCCAAGGGCGTGCTGACGGCGCGGGTGATCCGCAACGTCATCGACGCCGCGAAAAAACTCGGCAAGCGCGTGATCGTCGATCCCAAGAACGCCAATTTCGCGATCTACCGCGGCGCCACGTTGCTGACGCCCAATCGCAAGGAATTTTCCGAGGCGACCCGCAGCCGCGCCGATACCGAAAAGAGCATTGCCGACGCGGCACAGGATGCGATGCAGCTGGCGGACTGCGAGGCCATCCTGGTGACGCAGAGCGAGCACGGCATGACGCTGGTGCCGCGCCACGGCGAGACGATCCATGTGCCGGCGCATCCCGTCAAAGTGCGCGACGTCTCCGGTGCCGGCGACACCGTCGCCGCGGTGCTGGCGGTGACGCTGTCCGCCGGAGCCGATTGGGAAACCGCGTTGCGGATGGCGAATGCGGCCGCCGCCGTTGCCGTCGGCAAGAAGGGCACCGCCAGCGTCACGTCAGCCGAGTTGCGCCGCAAAATCCTGCCGCATGCGTTTCTCGCGGCGGAAGAAAAAATCGTGGCGTCGGGCGCCGGCCTCGAGGCGCAGCTTGCGGATTGGCGCCAGCAGGGATTGCGGGTCGGTTTCACCAACGGCTGTTTCGATATTCTGCACCCCGGCCACGTCAAGGTGCTGACCGCGGCACGCGGCGCCTGCGACCGGCTGATCGTGGGCCTCAACAGCGACGCCTCGGTGAAGCGCCTGAAGGGCGAGACCCGCCCGGTCCAGGACGAACGCGCGCGGGCGGAGGTGCTGGCGGCGCTGGAGGCGGTCGATCTCGTCGTGGTGTTCGAGGAGGACACGCCGATCCGGCTGATCACCGCGATCAAGCCGAGCGTCCTCG